>JANYIW010000008.1 GCA_025358645.1 Bacteroidales bacterium | reverse complement strand
ACAAAATGTCTCTTCCGGAAAGCGCTGCCTGGCTCAGGTAATAAATTAATTTTTTGCGTTGAAGAGTGAGCGATGCAAAACCCGGAAGTTCATACTTTAGTACTCGCATATCCTCAAACTGGTCAACAAAATATTCAAAATTTTCCGATTCTTCAGGGACAGGAATATTAGCGTCTGTGTCAGAATTATTGCAAAATGCACTCATAAATAAAATGTATGAAGTTTAATAGCGGTTCATTACTGATCGGAATAATAAGAATGCAAATTTACCAAAAAGGCTTATAAAGACGAGAGAATATCCAAAATATGTGAAACTCCCGGAAATAAATCAACCATATTCTTTAACTTTGTTGCACAGAAAATATATATTGATGAAAGCCCTTATTTCGATTATTTTACTGGTCTTACTTTCATTCCCGCTTTATTCCCAGGACAGAATCACAGGACACGATTTTGCGACCAGGTCGGAGGTCATTGCACGCAATGGGATGGCTGCAACCAGTCAGCCTCTTGCAACACAGGTTGCGCTTGACATTTTGAAAAAAGGTGGTACAGCTATTGATGCGGCAATTGCAGCTGATGCAGTTCTGGGCGTTGTTGAACCAACAGGAGCCGGTATCGGAGGAGACCTTTTTGCAATAGTTTGGAGTGCAGATAAAGGGAAACTATATGGATTGAATGGAAGCGGCAGGTCTCCACGTTCTCTCAAACTTGAGTATTTCAAGGAAAACAGATATGAATTTGTACCATCTTATGGACCTCTTCCTGTTTCAGTTCCCGGCTGCGTCGACGGCTGGTTTGAATTGCACGATATGTTCGGCCGTCTGCCAATGAAGGATATCCTTCAACCGGCAATCAGCTACGCAAGAGAAGGATTCCCGGTTACTGAGGTTATCGCGTATGCACTTAAACAGGGCGCTGATATCTTAAAAGAATATCCTAATATAAAAGAGGTTTATATGCCTGGCGGAAAGACTCCTTCCAAGGGCGAAATCTTCAAGAACCCATTATTAGCTAACACCCTGGAAAAAATAGTCAAAGGAGGGCGATTTGAGTTTTACAGGGGGTCTATTGCCAAAGATATTGCCGCATTTATGAAAAAACAAGGAGGATTCCTCTCCTACGACGATTTGTACCGCCATCATTCTGAATGGGTCGAGCCGGTCAGCACAACATACCGTGGTTATGAGGTCTGGGAACTACCCCCGAATGGTCAGGGAATAACAGCTCTTCAGATGCTGAATATTCTCGAAGGCTTTGATATTGCCGCAATGGGCTTCGGTTCAGCTGATTACATTCATGTTTTTACAGAGGCAAAGAAACTGGCGTTCGAAGATCGTGCGAAATATTATGCTGATCCCTTTTTCAGTAAAACACCTGTTTCACAGCTTCTCTCAAAGAAATATGCTGCAGAAAGACGAAAGCTTATCGATAGAGAAAAGGCTGCTAAGATCTATGATCCGGGCAGAATTGAAGCCGCAAATACCGTATACCTTACTGTAGCCGACAAATACGGCAATATGGTATCTCTTATTCAGAGCAACTACAGGGGAATGGGTTCAGGCATGTGTCCTGACGGACTCGGTTTTGTTCTGCAGGACAGGGGTGAAATGTTCTCACTGGAAGAAGGTCATAACAATGTATATGCCCCTGGCAAAAGACCATTTCATACTATAATACCTGCATTTATTACCAGGAATAAAAAACCGTGGATCAGCTTTGGAGTTATGGGAGGTGATATGCAACCGCAAGGCCATGTACAGATTGTTGTAAATCTCATTGATTTTAAAATGAATCTTCAGGAGGCAGGGGATGCGCCGAGGATTCATCATATAGGTTCATCTGAACCAACTGGTCAGCAGATGACAAATGGGGGTGTTCTGTTACTTGAAAGTGGTTTCCGGACAGAAGTCATTCAAAAGCTGATGTCTATGGGTCATACAGTCCAATGGGATCTTGGCGGGTATGGCGGTTATCAGGCTATAATGTGGGATGATAAGAACAAAGTATGGTTTGGAGCTTCAGAATCAAGGAAAGACGGACAGGCTGCAGGGTATTGACCCCCCTGCCCCCCAATTGGGGGGTAAACTAAGGGGAATTTAGGATTTAATTCCCAAAAGATCCATAACTCCATTTATGAAAGTAAGTGGATGAACGGGGTTACCTGGTACATACAGATCAATATGATTTTGTTCAATAAATCTTCTGTCAATAGCAGGACTTCCTTCAAAAATACCACCACTGATTGCGTCAGTACCCGCCAGAATAATTATTTTGGGTGAGGGTGTGGCATCATAAGTTACCTGCAATGGTTCAGCCATATTTTTAGAAATTGGCCCGGTAATCACAATTCCGTCAGCATGACGAGGTGACGCAACAAATTCAATACCATATCGTCCAATATCAAAATTCACATTCCCTGTTGCATTCAACTCAAGCTCAGTACTGTTATCACCCCCTGCTGAAACTTGTCTGAGTTTAAGAGAGCTTCCGAAAATTCTTCGGATATCTTTTCTTACCAGGTCAGGGTCCAGACTTATCTGAGAAGTTAATCCTTCAGCGACTATTAATCTGCCTCTTTCATTGGTAGCTAATTTATAATCAGTGGTGAAATGAATCTTTCCGGGGTAATGTCTGGAACATTCCGCACAGAAAGTACACTTGCCCAGATCAATCCTCACCGGATTTATCGAAATTGCATTTGTCGGACAGACTTCAGCCAATGCCCTTTCATCAACTCTTTCAGAGCTTATTTCCGGACGACCCCTGAAAATTCCCGGAACTTTTGCTTTTCTCAGGTCGGGGATATATTGTTTACCCTGATGATACAGGATTTCTAATGTTTTAAACATTATATTATTTATTAGGTTTTAAAGATCGTGTCCACAATACGACAGATCAAAACTTTTATTAATTACAGGGAAATCAGAAATTTCATTATTTCTTACTGATAATGCCAATGCGAGCCAGTTGTGAAATGAAGGATCCTTAATCTTATAAACTACCAGTTCGCCATTTTTGTTTGTTACAGCAGCATGGCATATCTCACCTCTCCACCCTTCAGTAAGAGAAATAGCAAACGAATCGGGTCTCAGGGTAACAGATTGAGGTTGAGGTTGAGGATGAGGTTGAGGTTGAGGAATCTGACTTAACCATTGTCTTATATATGAAATTGACTGCAGTACCTCCTGTTTTCGGATCTGAACTTTTGAATATACATCTCCATGATGCTTCATAACAGGTTCATGATTTAACTCAGGATAGCTACCATAAGGGTGTGACATTCTTATATCCCTGTTCAGCGCATTCATTCTGGCAGACATTCCTACAGTGCCTATTGACAATAGCTGGTCATATTTCAATGTTCCGGTTCTCTCAAATCTTGATAAAGAGCTGGGAAGTTTTGAAAGCTCACCATTCATCTCAATAAAATCAGGCTCGAAGGCATCTAATATTGAATTTAACCTTTCAGCTAAAACATTATTCAGTATAAATGGATTATATCCTACACGTATTAATCCTTTTGCCAAACGATTGCCACACCATTCCTGGAAAAAATTGATTACTGGTGTTCTGAGTCTTCCGAATACAGAACTGCCAAGTTGATAGGCAACATCGGTGCATATTCCACTCAAGTCCCCGGTATGAACCGCGATACGCTCCAGTTCCTGTGCAAGTGTCCGTGAATAAAGGACATCATTACCTGGTAAAGTTCCGCTTAGCGTCTCCATTAAATATGCGAATGCAGTTGTATGTCCGACTACACTATCTCCCGCGATAGCCTCGGCTAAGGTAGTACGTTGAATAAGTTTTGTCTTATCCAGAAATAGTTGTTCTATGCCCCTGTGTTGATAACCTAATTGAATTTCGAGATGTAAAATCTGTTCACCATTACATATAAACCTAAAATGTCCGGGTTCAATTATACCCGCGTGCACAGGTCCTACTCCCACTTCATGAAGTTCTTCGCTCTCAATACTGAAAAACGGGTAATTCTTAATTGTTTTGGATTTATCTATCCTGTATTCAGAATACCGAACCGGTTTCAGCCATGGATGATCGCTATAATCAATGCCGAAATTCTCATGTAGTTCGCGCTCAAATCTTTCGAAGGACAGGTTTTTTGCAGAAAAAGAATTGAGTACGGCTTCGCTTCTTACGATTGAAGATGAAACCATGATATTATGTTGAATATCATCTGCAATACAACATATCAGACGTATCATTTTCGTCTCCCTGTACCCAAAATACAAAACACAATGCCTCTCAGGATGATCTTCAAGCAAGGAGATATTAATGTTATAAAACATATCATACTCCATTTCCGGGATAGTGTTTACCTGGACACTATGTTGGTTATTTATTGTTATGTAGTTCATATTAATTTGGTAAAATATTAACTGCATCCTGAATTAAACGGACAAAAACTGCAGGAGGATTAAGCCCGAGCCAGATGGCTGTAAACAGCAGAATATACTGAGTCAAAGATTCCCATGGACTTATTTCAGGTATTTTGCTCTCATCAATGTCAGGGACCGGAAGAAAGATGATTTTCAAAATATTCTTTCCAAATGCCCATATTACAATTGTCAATAAGAGCAAAACGAGAATCAATAAGATTATATAATTCCCATCAAAAAGAGATTTGAATATCAGGAACTCACTAACAAATAAACCTGAAGGAGGCATCGCGGTTGCGCTGATAAAGCCTATTAGTAATACTATTGCGCCGGTGGGATTATATTTAAAATAATTCCCAACATGCTGTATACTCTTACTCTGAAATGTTCTGTATAACTGGTTGTATTGAAAAAATATACTCGATTTTACAAAAGTGTGCAATACAATATGCAGGATCGCAGCATAATAGCCAATTCCTCCGGCCGCAATTCCAAGCATTACAATACCCATGTGTTCAATTCCGGAATAGGCTAACATTCTTTTAATATTTATTACTTTGGTCATGTAGACAGTTGCAACAAATATTGAAAGAAAAGCTGCAATAAAAATGATCAGATTAGCCCAGTGAAATAGAGATGTGTGAGCAATAACTGCATAAAACCTGTATATTCCAACAAAACCAAGGTTCATCAGTACGCTTGCAAGTAAAGCTCCGGCGGGGGCTGGCGCTTTATCCTTGGCATCAATACCGGCTGTATACATTGGGACCAATCCAAGTTTAGCAGTAAAGCCCGTAAAAATAAAAAGGAATGCCAGTTTAAGCCAGAATGTATTTAGCTGATCTTTATGAGCCATCAGGTTAGCAAAAGAGAGATCAGTTGATCCGGCATGTTGAAGTGAAAGGCTGAGAAAAAGAATCCCTATAAAAACAAAAGTAATGCTGATAGCGCAAATAAAAACATATTTCCAGGTTCCCTCCAGAGCTAATTTACTCCGGTGATGATAAATCAGCATAGAAGCAGATAGTGTGGTCATCTCCGTAAAAATCCAGATAACAGCAATGTTGTTGGCAAGGTAAGCAGCGCTTATAGAGGTTAAGAGTATTACTATTGCAGAAAAATAGATTGCTCTCGACTGTTGGCTCTCATTGTGACGCTTGATATACAGATAGCTGTGAATGAGAGCAGGAATAGTTACAATACTTAAAGTAACCAAGAGAAGTAATCCCAGGGAGTCGAATGAAAAATATTCCAAAAAAGTATTTTTATAATGGAAACATGCGTAGATCGAAAAGCCTGTCTGAAGAATTCCATAGAGAATAACCAAAATATAATTAAAAACAGTATTCCGGTTTATAAAAAGTAAACCGGCAAGTACGAAGGCGCATATCAGATAAATCAAAGTCATTTATTCAGTGTTTAATAATCTTTCAAATTAGTAAGCTGGTCAACATCAACATCTTTAAAGACATCCCCTATCTTATTCAGGAAGATTCCCAGTATCAATACACTGGCAAAAACATCAAGCATAATTCCCAGGTTAACAAGGTTTGGCATTTCATTTCCTACTGCCAATGATAGAACAAAAACTCCGTTCTCAATCATCAGATAGCCCATCACATGGGTAATGATCTTTTTCCTCGAAGCTATAAAGTATAACCCTGTGAAAAGAGTTGAAAGCGATACAATAAAGAATATTTTATCAAGATGTGTGTCCTGAATTGAATTGGCCAGGAGTACCGTAATAACAACAATCATTGTGACAATAATCAGGGAAATGAAATGCGGCAAATAGGGTTCACTCTCCCTCGTAATCTTGTTTCTCTTAATCAGATAACCCAAAAACATCGGCACAGCCACCGCTTTAAAAACGATAGTTTCAAGGAGGATGAGAACAAGGTTCCATGTTTGTATTTCATGCAACTGCAGGAAAGTTACACCAAACAGGATACTTCCCTGCAAAGCAAGAACCCTGACATAAGTTATGATCCTATTTGCGATTGCAACATATAAAAGACTGATAATGAATATAATCAACAATACGTTTGTCATTGAAAATAATATTAAACAAATTTATCCAAAACGAGCAGCACACCCAGAAAGATTAAAAAACTGACAGATGAAAGGGTTAAAATAAACTGCGGATTATGGTTCATTCTGAAGCGAGACATAAAAGATTCTATTATTCCAACAAGAACTGCAAACATTATCTGAATTATCAGAAACAAAGGAATAGCCCAGAAAAAAGATAATCCGCCAATAAAGAAATCAGCGATTATTGCTCCATACATAGCGAACTTAAGGTATCCGGTTGACAGTATTAAGCCAAGATCGAAACCACTGTTATCGAGTATCATAACCTCGTGGATCATAGTTAATTCGAGATGGGTCTTAGGGTCATCTACAGGCATCCTGCTGTTCTCGATCATAGCAATCATAATCAGTACAAAAGCAGCTAGTCCACCCAATGTATATGTTATTGATGAACCGAGATGCAATGATGAAAAAATATTATGAAATGAAGTATTGCCTGTAAATAGAGCAAATGATCCTATCAGAATGAAAAAAGCCGGCTCGGCGAACATTGAATATAATGCTTCACGGCTTGCTCCCATGCCTTCAAAACTACTGCCGGTATCCATAGCAGAAATTATACTAAAGAATTTACCTAACGCAAGTATGTAAGCGAAAAAAATAAAATCGCCATCAAAACTTACTATGCCTTTATATGAACCAAACGGAATAACCAGACATGCCATAAATACTGTAGAAAAGTAGATTGCCGGGGCTATCCTGAAGATAATACTTGTTGTTTCACTGTATATAGCTCCTTTTTTGAATAACCTGATCACATCTTTAATAGGCTGCATTAAGCCGGGACCCTTCCTGCCCGAAGTGATGCTTTTGGTTCTTAGTATTATCCCGGTAAAGAAAATGCTTGTGAACAGAATTAATATTATACTTAACATGTTACAAATTATTTAAGAAATGAAGAATAGTAATTATCTTTTCAATAATAAGCGGAAGGCAAATTATAGCGGTAATAAAGATAATGCCATACAGAATATATGTCTGCAGCCGGCCATTTTGAAGAAACACAAACGGATCGGTAATTTTGTTTATCAGCTTTAACGGATTGTCAATAAAAATGCGTTCAATTTTATCATAAGGATCTGTTTCGTAATGTTTTCCGGTTGGAAAAACCTCATCAATCTTAATCTCATTTTTCTCGATATCCAAAATAGGTTTTGCAAGTTTGGAGTAACTACGGACATAAGAGCCGGCAGTATATTGAAGTTTACTGTTTGCATTACTATAACCACAACCCCAGGTAGTTCCAACTTCAATAATTTTTTTTCTACTTAAATATTTTCTTAACGCCAAAACAGCAGCAACAAAAATTAAAAGTCCAAAGAATAACCAACTAATTGTTTGAAGCGAATCAATTGCGCCAACCTTAATCATACTCGGATTAAAGACAATATTATGTGTAAAAAGATTAACTGGCCGTTGCAATACATTAATGAACAGTGATGGGAAGAGACCAATGAATATCATTAATGATACTATAAGATACATTGGAAACAACTGCCAGAAACCTGTTTCACAAATTTCATCGTGATGAACATCACGCGAATTCCCAAGAAACACTATGCTGAAGGCTTTTGTAAAACATAGCAGCGCCAAACCTCCTATCAATACCAGTCCCCCGACAGAAAACACCATTGCTATCAGCGAAATCAGATTTGCGCTGTATAACCAATTGTATAAACCTCCATAAATCAGAAATTCCGAGATAAACCCATTCAAAGGCGGAAGGCCGCAAATTGCAATCGCTGCAATAAGAAACAAAACAGCTGTTTGCGGCATCTTTTTAATTAATCCGCCAAGACGCTCAACATTCAATGTATGAGCAGCCTGATAAACATTTCCTGCGCTGTAAAACAGGAGGGATTTAAATAATGAATGATTCAGTGTATGAAGCAAGGCCCCTGAAAATCCGAGTATTGCCATCCATTTATTTGATGCTCCTAATCCTATGCAACCCAATCCTATACCAATTCCAATGATGCCAATATTTTCGACACTGTGGTATGCCAGTAATTTCTTCAGGTTGTGTTGAATCGTAGCCAGCATTACACCGTATATACCCGTGAATAAGGATATAAACAAGATAATATAACCAATAGTAGTATAATCAGTTTTAATTAACAGCAACATCCTGAGAATACCATAGATACCAATCTTAATAAGAACTCCTGACATTATTCCCGAAACATGCGACGGGGCAGCAGGATGAGCATAAGGAAGCCAGGTATGAAAAGGGACAAAACCCGATTTTATGGCAAAACCTATAAAGAAACAGAGAAAAAGGGCCGTTCCTGCCAGAACTGATTGCTTGCTTGAAAAATCAACAATTGCATCAAAACCATAACTTCCGGTTTTAAAAGCAACATAAATAAAGCCAAGCATTATGAAAACAATGCTGAAATGAGACTGGATCAGATAATTGAATCCGGCTTTAATCGTTTCCGGCTTTTCGTGCTCAAATATTACAAGAATAAAAGCCGAAAGCGCCATTAATTCCCATAATAAAAGAAAAATAAATCCATTTTGAACAGAACAAATTCCCAATAATGCGAAATGAACTAACAGGAAAGCGATGCAGTGAAGAGTGATTTCATTCTTCATTTCACTGTACTTTTTCATGTAATTAAAACCGTATAATGCACCTGTTATAATTGTGAAATTAATTATAAGAATAAACCAGGCGGACAATGAATCGATTATTATTGGTACTTTTCCAAATATAATTGTTCCTGATAAAATAACTTCATAGCTATCACCCAGAAGCGCTTTTATTGAATAAAAGCTGCTGACTAATGCAATGAAAAGTACTGTTAAAACTGTAATTATCCCTTTGGTTTTTGTATTGACCAACAGGACAGCTATTACAGCAGATAACAATATGATAATCAAAACATTAATCATTGTAATAAATTTAAAATTGTACCAAATCCAATTAATTCATTGTGCTCAAAATCCAATATTCCTTAAATGGTTCATTCACCCCTTTAAACAGAGTGCGAAATTAACAGAATAAGTTAAATTTGTAAATTTTATTCTCCTTTATATTAAAGCTGTTATAATTGAGTATCTGCATAGTATTAATAACTATTTTATTTGTATTGCTTATCAGCTTTTCAAAAGAGGCATGGTCAGGGAATATCGCTCTGGGTGCTGTGCTGGTTAATACAGGAATAAGTTCATGGGTAGCAGTCAATGCTGTAATTGGGCATTCTTATCTTGAAATTATAAATGGCGGCCCTGTTTTTGGCGACATTCCAATAAGAGTAGATGCGCTTTCAGGCTGGTTTATTTTAATGATGAACTTCACAGTGCTCACCGGAATACTATACGGAAGACGTTACATGAAGTTATATGAAAATAAGTCAGGAATGATCTCCCTCCATTTTGCCTGTTATATTATTAATCATACCAGCATGATTGGGATCTTTATAGTGCAGAACAGCCTTGCATTTCTATATATCTGGGAAATTATGGCTCTGTCTTCATTCATTATGGTCATTTTTGAATACAAAAAACCTGAAACCTTAAAAGCAGGCTTAAATTTTTTAATACAATCGCATATATGCATTTTATTACTTACTATCGGGCTGATCTGGGTCAGTTCGCATACTGATTCTTATGATTTTAATTCTATAAGCACGTACAGCGCTTCAGTTTCTCCTGCTATAAGCCTTATTCTCTATTTATATTTTTTTATCGGCTTTGCAATAAAGGCCGGTTTTGTGCCTTTCCATACCTGGCTCCCGTATGCGCATTCTATTGCGCCAGCTCATGTTTCAGGAGTAATGTCGGGCGTAATGATTAAACTTGGAATTTTCGGTATTTTAAGGATGCTCTTATTAGTTAACCAGAATTATTTGATAATCGGGTACATCATTTTGATTGTGTCATTAATATCAGGAGTATATGGCGTGGCACTGGCTATTGTTCAGCATAATTTAAAGAAATTACTTGCTTATCACAGCATTGAAAATATTGGTATAATCGGAATTGGCATCGGGATTGGGGCAATAGGCATTGGCACAAAAAATCCATTCCTTGCTTTTGCCGGTTTTGCAGGCTCATTATTGCATACTCTGAATCATTCGTTGTTTAAATCGTTATTGTTCTACGAGGCAGGAACAATTTATCAGACAATTCATACATTGAATATCGACAGTATGGGTGGATTGATTAAAAAGATGCCACAGACAGCCATTTTATTCATCATCGCGGCCATGGCTATATGCGGACTTCCTCCTTTCAACGGGTTTATCTCAGAGTTCCTTATCTATCTTGGCCTTTTTGACGGTGTCCATTCAGGATCGCTGTCAATTACAACAATATTTATTTTATCGATTGCAGGACTGGCGCTTATTGGTGGCCTGGCGCTCTTATGTTTTACAAAGGCTTTTGGTATCATTTTTCTTGGACAGGCGCGAAGCCATTTCGATAATGAAATAAACGAATCCGAACCCTCAAAGCTATTTCCGGGTTATCTCATTGTCTTTTTTATTTTGATTATCGGACTATTTCCGCAATGGACTATGAGGCTTTTAATAAACCCTGCCGGTGTATTTACATCAGGTATGACCGATGGTTTCCCTGCATTAAAGATCATCAGTAATCTTCAGTCAATCAGCCTTGTGGCCTGGGTATTTTTACTTGCTATTGCATCTATTTGGACAATAAAACGATTTGCACTTCGTAATAAAAGAATGGTTATTGCCCCCACCTGGAGTTGCGGGTACTCAGAGGCTAACAGCAAAATGCAATACACTGCCAGTTCGTATGTACGCTCTTACAGGAAGCTGATTGGCCCTTTTCTTATAATGAATAAAAAAGAAGGAGAAATCAAGGGGGTATTTTCCAGTCCTATTCATTCTCAGACACACCCTTATGACAAAGTTGAAGCAATTTTCATTGATTTTCCTTTGAAAATTATGAATAAAATGATGGCGCGGGTCAGGTTTATTCAAAATGGGAATATGCGGCACTACATATTATATGGGGTGATTTTCATTACTATTATTGTATTCATTTCGCTTTTAAGCGGCGTGGCAGCTTATTTGTTTAATCTCATAAAACAGATGTAATATGCCCGGATTAGTTTTTATTCTGATTATTTTAACAAGCTTCTTCTTCACCGGAATAGTTATCCGGACAAAAAGTATTTTCTCTGGGAGAAAGGGCCCGGGCATATTCCAGCCAATGAAAGATATCGGGCGATTATTACAGAAAGAAAATGTGTACAGCCAAACCAGCAGTTTTATTTTTAAGATTGCCCCGGATATCTATTTTGCATCAGTATTGATTGCTATTATGCTAATTCCATTTGGCAATCAGAAAGGTATTTTTTCATTTGATGGGGATTTCGTTTTTTTTGCATATATACTGGCTGTTGGTAAATTTTTCAGCATTATCGGAGCATTGGATACAGGCAATAGTTTAGAAGGAATGGGAGCCAGCCGGGAAGCATTATATTCGTTTCTTGCTGAACCGGCATTCTTCATATTGATGGGTTCATTAGCATTACTTACCGGCTATACTTCCTTCGCTGATATTTTTAATGGTATTCATTTTGGTTCATATATTTCCTATGCTATCGGTACCTTAGCTTCATTCGTTTTGGTTTTAATAGCTATGATTGAAAACAGCCGGATGCCGGTAGATGATCCCAAAACCCATCTTGAACTGACAATGATTCATGAGGTTATGGTGCTTGACAACAGCGGATTTGATCTTGGGCTCATCCTTCATGCCACCAATCTGAAATTTGCCATGTACGGGGCGATTATTGCAAACCTGTTTCTGACCCCAGGGAAAGAATGGTATTTTTCAATCCCAATATTCATCGGGGTACAAATTCTTTTCGCAGTTGTCGTTGGAACTTTAGAATCTTTTATTGCCAGGTTCAGGATGAGCCATAACCCACAGTTTATTTTCACTATTACATCTATTTCACTATTGATATTTTTTGCGGTCCTCCTGATATTAGGTAAATATTTTTAAAATAAAAGCAATCAGATATGACCAATATTTTGCTTATTGCATTTGCTATCAGCCTTATTTACATGGGAATAGCAAACAGACTATCGACTTACATTAACATTCTTGCGGTGCAGGGTATAATCCTTTTTGGTGTATCATTTATTGAACTTATCCAAATCAATACCATCAACCTGATTTTTATTTTATTTGAGACAATTGTTTTCAAGACCATTGCTATCCCATTATTTCTGAATTATGTTATTAAAAAAAATAATATTGTCCGGGAAGCGGAACCCTTTCTCCCTGACTTTCTTTCTGTTGTAATCATTACCTGCATAATACTTGGATCGTTCATTTTGTCAAATATTATAACAGGTGTACACATTCAAAAAATGTTTTTTTTAGTGGCTATATCGGCGCTGTTATCCGGGTTGTTTATTATCATTACGCGAAAAAAAGTTGTCACACACATCATGGGTTATCTGGTAATAGAAAACGGAGTATTCATTTTATCACTTTCGACAGGCAATAAAATGACAATGCTTGTTAATGCAGGGATAACCCTTGACATTTTTGTAAGCGTGCTTGTATTGGGAGTTTTTGTAAACCGGATAGGAAATACCTTTGAAGAGATGAATGTTGATAATTTAGCCAATTTAAAGGATTAATATAAATGTTTGGTTATTACCTTATTATAGCTTTTATTATAGGTATAGTCTTAATGCTGAACCGTAACCGTGTGGTTCGCATTTTGCTACTTGGCCTGTTTTTGGCAATGCAAACAGCCATTACTATATATGCATATTTTCATTTGAATGAAACAAATACCATATATTTTAAATTCGATGCACTTGGGGTTATTTTTATGTGTGTGCTTACATTACTGAGTTATACAACTATTTATCATAGTTTCGTATATCTTCAGCACAGAGCTGATAGCAGTCGTTCTCAAAGTATTTACTTTGCAGCTCTGATCATATTGATAATTGTAATGACTTGCGCCTATCTGGCTTCATACCTGGGGGTAATGTGGGTTTTTATTGAATTGACTACCCTGAGTGTGGCTGTATTGATTTATCACGAGCGTACACCTCTTTCGCTTGAAGCAACATGGAAATATGTGTTTATCTGTTCAATTGGAATTACGATAACTTTTATCGGAATCATCCTGCTAAGTATTGCTATACAAGAAACGGAGATAACTAATTTCTCATTCAAAGCCATTCCGGATCAGTTACTTCATGTAAGTGCATCGTGGCTGAAAATGATTTTTCTTTTTATGATTGTAGGGTTTTGTACCAAAATGGGGCTTTTCCCGATGCACACCGCCGCGATTGATGCCCATACAGTGGCTCCCCCGCCTATAAGCGCTTTTATTTCAACCACATTAATGAATGTCGGTTTCATTTCCATCTTCCGTACCTACTCCATGTTTGCTCATACATCAATTCTCCCATGGATGAATATGATATTATTTCTATGCGGATTAATCTCTATAATTGTTTCTGCAGCTTATCTTTTAAAAGTGAATCACCTTAAACGAATGAGCGCCTATTCCAGCATTGAACACATGGGTATAGCAGCAATTGGGATTGCTTCCGGAGGAATAGGGTATTTCGCAGCTATTTTTCACATGATACTTCACTCATTTGTAAAAGCCGGCGTATTCTACCAGATTGACCAGTTTCATCGTAATTTCCGTACATATATGATCAATGAAACAGGAAATTATTTTAAGAGAAATTTGCCTGGGGCCATGGTCTTTCTGTTGTTACTTATTGCAATAACAGCAATGCCTCCATCAGGATTATTTGTAACTGAATTTTGGATTTTTAAAGCGTTGTTTAAGTCTGGTCACTTCTTCATCTTAGTTTTAGCATTATTCTTTCTTTCCATTGCGATGTATAGCCTGGCTAAAAACTTTTTGTACATCTTATTTAATCAGACAAAAGATCTGCTTCCTGCCGAAGAAAAACCAAATCCAACAGAAACCTATTCGCAATATATCCTTTTAGCGTTGGTCTTTTATCTTGGAATAAATCCTCCCGTGGGGATGATTAATCTTATTAAGGATGCTGTAATTAATTTACCCTGATAACAAGTATATTATTCATTCAATTATTTCACATTCAGCTGTATTTCCTTTTTAGGTTCAGGTAGCTCAAGTACTTTTGTTGTACCCCCGGTTTCAAGGTTTATCCCGTAAGGTTTGTTTGTTTTCCAGGAACCTCCAGTGAAATCAGGTACATCAATAGATTGAGACCTGTTGGCTACTGACCATTCACTTAACGGAGCAATGGAACTCCAGACTGCGCCATCATAAACCGGCTGATCAACAGGTAACCCGTTTCTTAGGCAATCTATTAAACGCCAATCCATTATAAAGTCCATTCCGCCATGGCCACCAACCTTTTTAGCCATCTCTCCCACTCTTTTTACGATTTCAGGTGAGTATTGGGCATAAAGTTCTTTCATTTTGGCTTCATCAGCCCACTCTTCGCCAAGAGCAATATGTTCTTCAGGAAATTTACGTACCATACCTTTCGTTCCCTGAAGAAGATGTATCCTTGAATAAGGATGATCAGATGACACGTCATGCTGTATCATCATTGTTTTTCCAAGTGTCGTTTTTACAATAGTGGTATTCATATTGCCCCTGAATTTCGAATCTTTCCAGGATGCGTAGAATGAATCTTGTGCAACTAGTTCTTTTTCTTTGGGAGCCATTGTGAAATCAAAAGTCGACACGGAGGATAGGTGCTCCATTTTATCACCGCAATTAATATTCAGTGCCTGGCAGACCGGGCCCAGGCCGTGTGTCGGATAAAGATTGCCATTTCTGGTGGCATTCTCTTTTAGTCTCCACATATCAGTATAGGCTCCGTCAACCTGTTTATCATCAAGTGGTTTTTTAAAATTATATCCCATAAGATTGTGGATATAAGCCCCTTCACCATGAATTATATCTCCAAACAATCCCTGACGAGCCATATTGAGCGTCAGTAATTCAAAGAAATCATAACAGCAGTTTTCGAGCATCATGCAATGCTTTCTGGTTTTTTCTGATGTTTCAACAAGCTGCCATGCTTCATCGATTGTACGCGCTATCGGAACTTCGCATGCAACATGTTTTCCATTTTCCATAGCATAGACCGATATCGGGGTATGCATTATCCACGGAGTGCAGGTATAAATAAGATCAAGATCGGGAATTTCAACAAGTTTTTTCCAGATATTCTCCTCGCCAAAAAATTCCTGAGCCGCAGGCCTTCCAATACTTGCCAGATACTTCTGGGATTCTTTTACACAAACCTCCCGTTTATCACCTAATGCTTTTATTTCAACTCCTTCAATGTATGACAATCGCTGAACTGCATCACTTCCCCTGTCACCCAGACCGATAATTCCTATACGAACAACAGGAATTGCAGGAGCTCCAAATCCCGACATATTAAATTTCTGGACATGTTGTTTTTTAACAGATTCCACTATTGCAGCCAGGTTTGATTCAGTTTGTTTTGGAGTACAAGCCGATACCAAACCGGTGGCCATTGCTCCTGCACCTGCAAAAGTTGCAGTTTTCAGGAAATTTCGCCGATTTGTTGTCATGATAAATTCAATTTCTGATTAGCTCAATAAAATTAATTATCCGCAAATTAATAATTTATTCA
>JANYIW010000006.1 GCA_025358645.1 Bacteroidales bacterium | reverse complement strand
AGGAGTCTGCGGCAACCAATCAGTTCTTTTAATAAAGCGGAGATTCCCGGTATTTTCAAAGGCAATATTCGGAATTTTTACCGCCGGGGCCATATCCATAAGGTTTTGATCAGTTGCATAAAACCCTTGTGCTTTTACTTTTAAACGGGTCCAGTCTTTATCCGTCATATCTCTGGGAAAACCATTTGTTATAATCAGGTCTTTATCACCATCATTATCATAATCTGCAAAAAGTGGTGACCAGCTCCAATCAGACTGGAAAATTCCCAGCATCTGGCCTACTTCACTATAGGGAAGCATTTCGCCGTTCAAAAATCCATTGTGCAGATGGAGCATATTCCTTAAGTACTGATGTTCATAGCCAAATTTTTCATCATTTTGATAATATATATAGCTGAACCCATTAATCGTTTGCTTTCTCTTGTAATATTGTTGCGGCAGCATATCGAGAGTAAAAATATCCAGGTTCCCATCATTATTGATATCCGCCATATCATCACCCATAGACGATTTTGATTGGTACGACAAATACTTTTTGATTTCATTTTTGAACGTTCCGTCACCTTGATTTATGTATAATAAGTCATTCGACATAAAATCATTTGAAACATAGATATCAGGATACCCATCTTTATTTACATCACCCACAGCGATGCCAAGCCCATATCCCTCAATCGTAATTCCTGCCTGTACAGTAACATCGGTAAAAGTGCCGTTTCCGTTATTGTGATAAAGTCTGTCATTATTCGGAGCGCTTCCGTCAGTTATTTTTTCGCGATAATTAGATAGCATTCTTTGAGTTACGGTATTATTCAGTATATACAGATCAATGTTCCCGTCTCTGTCATAATCAAAGAATGTTGCATTTGTAGCATATCCGGTATCTGCAATACCATATTTTTCAGCCATTTCAGTGAACGTGGGATCCTTCCCGTTTATAACACCACTATTGATCCATAACCTGTTTTTGCGTTTTTCAGGGTCATTGCTTTCAGTAGCAGTGAGATATACGTCAGGCCATCCGTCATTATTGATATCAGCGATTGTCACACTACTATACCATTCGTCATTTGTCATCCCTTCAAAATTAGAAGTGATATCCTTAAATTTAAAATTGCCCAGATTCAAATATACCTTCGGAGAAACCTGGTTGGCTGCAAAAATAAGATCCTGTAATCCATCATTATTCAGATCAGCTATACCTACACCTGCACCATTATAAATATATTCATACTTCAATATATTCAGACTGTCCGATTCTGTAATTGCATTATTAAAGTGTATCCCTGTTTGACTGGATGTCAATAATTTAAATTTAGGTGATTCTGAGCAGGATATTAATAGTCCGACAAAAAAAAGAAACCAGATTTTCCTCATAGTGTACAACAACTTTTATAAACTAATCTACGATATTCTAAACCATTACTTTCCTCATCTGTTTACCCTTTTCTCCGAAGATAATCAGGTAACTAAATAACATATAACACCTTAGCGTTCTCTTGTAAGCAAGAGGTGTGGTTAGTTGGATTTCAAGTTTGTAAATATAAAAAAAAAGTGGACTACCTGTACAGGCAGTCCACTTTACAATGAATTTAAAAATATTATTTAAGTTTTGGATTCTGTACCAGTTTTCCATTACTCAGGTCAAGCTGACGCTGTGGTACTGGATAAAGAGTAGCTTTAGCTGTAATAGTTGCGTTACCATAAAGGCTTGTACCCCAAGGCATTGTTTTCTCGTAAGTCATAACCCTGTTCAATTCTGTAACGGTATTACCCCATCTGTTAAGGTCGAACCATCTGTGTCCTTCCATACCCAGTTCAAGTTTTCTTTCCATCTGTAATGCAATCATAGCATTTGCTGCATTATCGAAAGGATAGCCGGAAGCCGGATACTGACTGATCAGATAGTTAGCTGCGTTAGTTCCGTCAGGCATCTTAACCCAACCTGAAGCAACGCCTGCTCTTGCCCTGACAAGATTGATATTGGTACGGGCGCCTGCAAGGTTACCAGTTTTAATCATACATTCAGCCTGAAGTAAGAGAACATCAGCGTAACGAATCATACGATAACCATTAGCGGTATAGCCTGAAGTCCAGCTACTGATGTCTGTATACTGTCTTTCCTGTGATTTTTTATAAACGGCTTTCTTTCCATTATATGGACCTGAATAGCTCTGATCACGAATCCAGTCTGCACCTGTATGTAGGCCCCAATCCCAATATGGAATACCTCTTCTTCCAACAGTCCAGTCCAATCTTGGATCAAGCAGGTCAGCGTCAGTAGTAAAAGGCTGAGCAGGAGTTAATCCATAATCGCTTTTTACCGGGAAGTTATTATAGGTATTGTCAAGCATTGGTAAACCGGTTGCATCTACTCTGAATGAATTTACAAATTCCTGAGTCGGATCGAAGAATCCGCAGCATCCACCAGGTGATCCACCGCTTTTGTAGGGGAAATTCAATACTTCACCTACGCTGGCATTCCATGCACCTGAACCATCATTTACTGAATACTGAACAGTATAAACTGATTCAATGTTATTACGGTTTGCAATATCAAAGATCTCGCCAAAAGTCGTAGAAAGTCCGATAGCAGCATTATTGGGTTTTTTCCCGGTTGCAACAACATCATTCAAAAGTGTTAATGCTGCGGCATATGCGGCATTATCATGATACATCTGCATCTGAGCTTTAGCAAGCAACACTTCGCATACGGTTTTGTTGAATTTACCTATTTGCTTCATGTCAACTGGCAGTGTTGTACCAACTGTCAGGTCAGCTATGATTTTTGGCCTGATGTCCTCGGTGTTTGTTACTGTAGAAGGTTCAGTTTTTTCATCCACATAAGGAACTGTTTCCCACATTCTCCATGCTTCAAAATGATACCACCCGCGAAGAGCTGTAGCCTGAGAAATGTAACTTGTAGCCTGATCCTGAGTAATCTTGCCTGCAGTCAATGCTTTATTGGCAACAATGATGACACTATTACATCTGGAAATAGCCTCGTATACTTCTCTCCATTTTATATTCAGATAAGGGTTATTAGCATCCTCTGAATAAGTCTGAAGCGGGTTGATATCAGGCTGGTCGCCACCATCTGTTCCTTTGTTAGCTTCCATACCTCTTATTGAACCAAATACCCAGTTACTGGCAGTTGATTCCCAGCCACTTCCAATCTGAGATGATGTTCCGTCAATCATGGAATAGGCTCCTATCAATAAGGCATCAAGGCCATTAGATGTTTGTAACAATCCCTGATCCAAACTACCTGTCGGAGCGACAGTTAGAAAATCCTGCTTGCATGAACCCAGTGTTCCTATAACAGCGAGGATTAGAATTAATAAAATGTATTTCTTTTTCATATTTAATATCATTACAAATTAAAAATTAAGGTTGAGACCGAAAATATACTGTTTTACCTCTGGGTAGTTACCGGTATCAGAACCAAACGCTCTGTCGTCACCACCAAGCTCTGGATCAAGTCCTGAGTATTTGGTTATTGTGAAAAGATTCACACCCTGGATGTAAACCCTGAGAGACTTAACATTAAATCTGCTAGTAACACTTTCAGGTAGGGTATAACCTAACTGTAAGTTTTTAGCTCTCAAATATGATCCGTCTTCAAGATAATAGCTGTTAACCTGGGTATTTGTTGAGAAGTTAGACGTGTTAGATGCTTTTGGCACCTTGGTGTTTGTATTGGTTGATGTCCAGCTCTTGTACAAAAGATCAGTACTTTTCTGTCCCTGGAATGAAGGCCAGAAATCAATAAAATACCTGTTTGAGTTAAAGATATCATTTCCCTGTGAACCATAAAGGAAAGCAGTCAGGTCAAAATTCTTGTAAGAGAATGCAAGGTTAAATCCATAAGTGAATTTTGGATTAGGATTACCAATGAATACTCTATCCTCAGGTGTAATGACGTTGTCACCATTTGTATCCTGATATTTGAAGAAGCCGGCTTCAGCACCATCCTGTTTAGGTACATCGGCATTTTGGACAATCTTAGTTTTCTGTATCCCGGTAACAGGATCTAATACTGGTTTTTTGTCAGCATCTACAACACCTTCAGTATGGAACTCAGCCTCCTGGAACAGGCTAATTACTTTATATCCAAAGAAAGCAGACATTGGGTGTCCAACCATGTTTCTGTTGTTAGCACCGATCCTTGTGGTACCGCCACCATAATCAAAGAATTTAACACCTTCTGCAATTTTATCGATATTGTTTTTAACTGTAGTTACAACAACACTCCCGTCAAAGCCAAAATCACCCCATTTATCTTTGAATGATAATTCGAGATCAATCCCTGTGTTTGACATTGCAGCAATATTAATATATGGTGCACTAGCTAACCCGGAAGTTCCAGGTAATTCAGGAGCGAACAGGAGATCTTTCGTTTTTTTGGTATAGTAGTCAAATTTAACTCCAACTTTACTATTCAGGAAGCCGGCATCAAAACCGATATCGAAA
>JANYIW010000412.1 GCA_025358645.1 Bacteroidales bacterium | reverse complement strand
TTGCCAACATAGACATTCCCATTTATTAAAGTCAATTTGCCGCTTAACAATAAGTCTCCATTATTATTTGCCGCGGTTCCAATCAAAATATTTCTGTTCCCGGTATTGCTTGGCAAATTGATTAATAAGCCTGAAGTAGCTTGTATATTAAAAGGTGTTGTTGTAGAAATTGTGAAGTCAGTATTAGGATTTGTCCTCATATATCTGAACGTACCATTTTGCAGATTGAGCCAGTTATTTGCAAGAGTATTTAATGTACCTCCAATAGTTAAATTCAAATTTGCGGCCTGAGAGCTCCCCTTGTTAACATTTACCTTATTGAAAATAGTTGAAGGGCTTGTTCCTGAAATTGATGCATCAGTGCTTCCATGGAATGTCAGATCACAATAATAAGCTCCATTTCGTAACCGAATAAACCCATTGGAATTATTTACCAAATTTCCGCCTAAAGATATTGTATTCGCCTGAGGTGCTCCACCAGGAGAGTTACCACCAGGAAGACAAAGATCGATCCATGCGTTTGAATTTACGGTAATATTTCCATCAACTACCAAATGCTGAGGCAAAAGTTCATCCATATAAATAAATGTCCCGGTATTTATAAACGTATTACCGGTTACATGAACTGTTTTTTCAACGATAGGACCATAATTATCCTGGGTAAATCCTCTGGAAAGTGGTGTACTCCAGCTCATAGCAATCCATGCAAGTGAATTATCCCCTCCACAGGTCAGATCTCCTTTAATAGTAGTTAATGCATTATTCGGAAGAACCAGATTATCACCACCTTTTGCTGTAACCATCAGGTTACCATACGATGTAACATTTGCAGGTAATATATATAATGCCCCTACTGTTCCATCAATATCATAGAATTCAGTTGTACCGCTATTATTATTGAAGTCAGAAAAATCACCACCTGGAAATGAAAATACTTTTGGAATTGTCCAGTTTGGAGTAACAGTGGTTGTCAACCTGAATAATCCATTTCCACCTGTATTATTAAGTACCATACTGAAAGTACTCCCTGAATAAGTATAAATGTCAAGGATTGAACCAGAGGCGATCTGGAGACTTGCACAGCTTTCGATTGCTGTAAGATTAACAGTGTTGCCATTTCCAACAATCACAATATCATTAGCCCCTGGAATTGTTGCCGGAGGGTTGGTGACAGTATGGCTTGTTAAGGACCATGTACCAAGAGTTTCCCAGGTTCCCGACTGACGGCTATAATAAATCTTGGGTGCTCCGAACGCATTATCACCTGATGTATAATCAGCATCAATGTAATCCTTGCTGTTAGCTGGAGCTGTCCAATCGGATATGGTATTTGTTAAAGTATTAATATCAGTAGTTACCCCATTATGCCATGTAAAGGCGTTCCTGTCATACAAGGATGGTATATAGTTCGTTTCAGTACCGACTACGTCAGATTGATCATATAAAAATGTATGAGTGACTGAATTCAATGCAACACCAGTAAACCCGTTTGACTTTATGCGCCAGAAATAAGTAAGACTCTGTCCATTAATTGTTGTTGCAGGATGTTCATAACCAACCGGCACAACTGTAATCGATCCATAAGCTGTTGGTGCGGAAGTAAATCCAATTGTTGCCGGAGTATATTTAACAACACGTACGGGTATGATTGTGGGCGCTCCAACAGGGAATACAAATGCAGCAGTTGATGTATAAACCCGCGTAAGTCCTCCGTCTCCGGAATTCCCCGAAGTCATAATATATCTTGAAGGTCCACCGTTCACAATTGAAGCGGAAGCATTCAGAGTCAGGTTATTGGTATTGATATTAAAAAGCTTATCCTGTGATAAAGTAAGAGTACCGTTAATTGTCATATTTGCAGCCAGGGAAACAGGAGCTGCGGCAGCATTGGTATTATTCAGTTCAATGTTCCGGAAAATACCGTTTCCGTCAATAGTCTGAGTTGTAGCTCCATTTAATGAAATTTTTCCAAGTCCTACACCAGTATGAATACCAGAGTTGTAAATGTTCCCGGCAATATTAATCGTTTTACCATTGTCATTTAAAGTACCTAATACAATTCTAAGATCGCTTGCCAGATTCAGTACAGATTGACTGCCTGCAAGATCTAAAGTCATACCTGCTGTTTTGTCAATTGTTAATTTATTAATAGTAAGAGAAGCTGCAAGATTAACTGTAAATGTCTGATTTCCTATACCATTAAATATAGTTGCATTGCTACCGGTAGTATATGATGTGCCTGATGCAATTGAATAATTGCCACCTATTGAAATATTCAGACCATTGGCATTGAACATTCCGGAAGAAAGAGATAGATTATTACTTACTGCAAGCGGATTAGCAATAAGATAAACCTGGGAATTGCCACTCTCCCTGTTTATGACCATATTATAAAAAGGAGCTGTACTGCTAATATAATGATCTTCAGTCCCTGATTGGGTTCTGGGAATAAACTGAACAGTACCACCAGAAACATTAATGTTTGAAACCGGACAGTTAACGAGTAATGCAAGAGGCGATGCTGTTGTATTGCAAACATCATAGATGAATATTGTACCTCCGGACATACCATATGCATTATTTGTATTGCTGCTAATACTAAACGTTCCAATCCCGGCAGAAGCATCGATGTTGTTTGCAGCTCTTGTTGCACTAATTACCGGTGTGGTAAGAGATGCTGGTGTTGTATAACTTATAGTATTAATGAATCTGCCTCTGAGAATAAGATTTCCACCATTCTGAACATATGATATCAAACCAATGGCACCTCCCTCTGGGTTGTGGAATTGTTTAGTATCTACCTTCCCCCCGTTCAAAATAAATTGGCCCGGTGCATAACTCCAGTAGTTTATCCCGGGGGATTCACGTGTTGATAAATAACCGTCGTTAATCTGAAGTTTTCCGAGTATTGAAATACCGCTGTTGCCTCCTGATGTATTTATACCATAGGCTGCATTTGTTCCTGCAGGTGTTATCCCGTATGCTGCATCAACCTCATTAAAGTCATCTGCAGTCGAAAGTACAATAACTCCAGCACCATCTAATATTAAGGCACCTTTTGACGGAATGACGAAGTTACTTGATGGAGGACCTGCTGTTGCACCTTCTGAAAGTGACGGTATTACTAATAATCCCTGTAATACAAGCGTTCCGTTTTTGATCCATAATGCCTTTTTAAGATTTGGATCAGCTGATGTGGCAGGAGCTGTATTATCTCCTCCTGATGTATTAGCTCCTAATAATCGGAACTTATTATAGGCTGATGAATATATCGTTAGTTTAAATGTCTGATCAATACCTTTGTCTACAACCAAATTGTAGAAGTCGGTCTGTCCGTTGCAATTAATTGTTTTATCAGCAGCGCCCTGGAAATAAACAGTAGCGAATCCATTTGATGGAAATTGGTTATAAACAGGATTTGAAAGATTCGAGAACTTTGCTGTTCCATTATTGGTAAAGTTTCCAAAAATCTGAACCCTGTGGGATTGCTGTTCATAATAATTGAGAAATCCTCCGGTTGTCCCATTAATTCCTGTAACAGGTGTAGTTATTGTATTTGTGGCGCCAGTCCCTACTCCAATAATTCCAACATTATCAACTGTAACGTTTCCATTAATTACAAGAGATAATTTTCTTGCAGTAGCATCGTTAATCTGAAACGTTCCTTGTTTAACGTCCAGATTACCATTAAGTGTCAGATTATTTACCTGGGTAACAGTTCCTGCAGTTCTGACAACCAGATGATAATAGATCGCTTGTGTAGCTGACATGTTACCACTGTTATTATATTCAGTGGTACCTCCATCGGTGGTTACAAAGGTGTTTATTGTGGCAGCCGGGAAATTAGATGAATTCAGTTTAAGAACGCCATTACCCTTCAAAGCTGCTAATATGCTTGTAAATCTAAAAGTCGTCTGATCAAGTATTCCACCTCCATTAATTGTAACATCAAGATTAAGTGAGGTTACATCAGCAGTAAGAGAGACAGTTTTAGTGGCAAGGATGACTACTTTATCATTGTTTGAAGGGACCGTTGTTCCGGGACCGGTTGAACCACCCGGATCAGATGTCCAGGTATTTGGCGAGTTCCATGGACCCGTCTGATAAGAATAATAGGTTCCGGCAGGTGCTCCAACACTCCATGAACCGGTAATTAATGTACTTCCTGTCGATGTTGCAGGGTTTGCACCCGGAATTGATGGTCCGGTAGCAATAGCCCAACTGCCTGAAGTATTGGTAACTGGCTGTAAAACAAGAGCATTACCAACAATTTCTCCTGCATTATACTGGAATGAAAGAATATTGGGACCTGTTGTGGTTATATTAGTCGCTGTTAAATCCCAATATTTATTAATGGAATTAGGGAAGGCTCCCGGATTAGCAGGAACTGCTCTTACAGAAAAACTCCGTACTGCAGCAGCTCCGGCAGGCAAGCCATTTATTATCAATGGATTAAAGTAACCGCCACTACCAACCGGATATGTTAGATTAAAACTTTCGTTCGTAACATTGGCTGAACAGATGAGGCTTCCGGTACCATTAGTCTCAACCATGTTGGTAAGGCTAAAAGGTGAACCGGATATTGCAATAATATTGGTTAATGTAAGGTTGAAATTTCCAATTTGTAAGGCTCCTGATGCAAGTGTGAGGTTACCTCCTACGCTTAAAGCACCACCGAGAGTTACTGTCTTGGTCGTCCCTGTTTTATTAACTGTAAGATTCAATAAACCCAATGTAATATTGGGTAATGCCATCCCTGCATTATTAATGCTGGCAATTGAAATGTTTGATGTACCGCTACCAGTAATTGTACCGGCCCCCAGAGCAGTGGTTCCGTTTAAATTAAGTGTATTCCCATTCAATACCATTGCACCTGCAGTAAAAGTTGCAGCTCCGCCAATTGTAATATTGCCCTGAAGTGTTTTGTTGTTACTTCCTGAAATTATAAGGTTATTGTAGGTTGTTGACCGTACCTGCTGTGCAGTTCCATTAAAATTTACAGTTCCTGTACCACAGGTAAATGTTCCTGTCTGAGTATTATCACCACCTATGTTTAAAATACCAGTTGTAAAAGTTACTGCTCCACCACCTGTCAGATGTCTGGTAAGATTTATAGTTATTGAGTTTGCATCGATAGTTCCGGAACTAATAGTTAAATCATTTCCAACTGAAAGGTTTCCTGCCAAAGTCAGAGGTTGCGCAACATTCATTGTGAAATTTCCAAATGACTGACTTAGACCTGCAGGTGCAGTGCCTGTATACCCGGCTCCGATTGTGTGTGTAGAAGTTGCGGACCACGTTGCAGCAGGAACAGTTCCTCCGTTTTCCAAATGATTATAATGTGCGTTACCATTATAAGTTATAGCGCCTGTTGCGGTAATCGTGCCTGAATTATTTACAGTTCCTGACGTACTGACAATCAGATCAGTTGCAGCAGCTCCATTTGCAATTGTGAGAGTTTGCCCTCCATTTACAGTTAGAGTTCCGTCTAAGGTAAAATCATCTGCAGATACACTGGCTGTAACAGTAACAGTATGACCTGCCTGTATTAAAATACCAGCCGAATTGATATCTGTAGGAGTAATTATTGCATTTGACCAGATTATATTATCAAGAGATGATTCCCATGTAGCAACTGCATTCCAGTTAGCCGGTCCTGCAGCTTTGCTTCTGAAATATGGTAAAGGAGAAGTAAAGTTCCAATCTGTAGTAGTACTTATTCCAGCATAGAAATTGCCCGCTGCATCCCTGATTGCTGTATTGGATATCTGTACATAATAGCTTGAACCATTAACAAAAGTGCCTACAGGATTTATAGTGACCACATTAGATGAAAATGTTATTTTCGGATCATTATAAGGGAATGCCTCAAAAACGGAATTATCAGAATTAAAGATAGTTACAGTTCCTCCGGTTCCGACAAATACATTTTCGTTGAAGGTTATCACTAAATTATCATTGGGGCCGACAGTTATTGCATTATCTAAAGGACTTAAAGTTGTTACTGTTGGAGCTGTTTTATCATAGGTCACACTTGATGCATCTGTAGTAGAAGTAACCGGAGCTCCTGTATTGCCGGCCAAATCAGCAAAGTTAATTGAAAACGGAACCAGCCCGGTGGCATCACCTGCAACCATGGTGTAAACTGCCTGCCAGGTATTGCCAACGGTATTTGTTACAGAACCAGCTGGAATTGCATTTGTAGCAATAGTAACCGTTGGTTTGACAAACAAAACTTCACTACCTGTAAATGTCAATGTAATAATATCCCCGGCTTTTGCCAGAGTAATTGTAGCATTGTTAGAGAGTATCTGTACCGGGGCAAGAGTAGGTGCTGTCTTATCAAAGGTTACACTGGAAAGATCTGATGTGATTGAAACCTGTAACCCGATGTTACCTGATAAATCGGAATAGTTAATTGTAAAAGGTATCAATCCTTCTGCATCTACTACCGTCATTGTATAAACTGCCTGCCAGTTATTACTTAAAGGATTAGTTACTGATCCGTTTGGAATTGCATTACCGGAGATAGAAACCGTAGGTCTGCTCGTTAGCGCTTCACTTCCGGTAAATGTCAAAGTAATAACATCACCAACTTTTGCAAGAGTGTTAATAGCATTACTTGATTGAATATGCACAGTGGCTAAAGTAGGCGCAGTACCATCAAAACCTGTAAAATCTATAGGTATAGCAGGAGTCCCGATCTTTGTGCTTGTAATGGTTAAAGTATTTGCAACAGGAGCGCCACCTTTTGCCCAGACTGAGCCATCCCATAAAGCGCTAACCATGTTGGCGGCGGTTCCATTAACATCACCCGCTATAAAAGAGTAGGTTGCGGTATAAGTAGGAGTAGTAAATGTTCCAGAGGGTGTCATCCTCCAATACCTTTGTATGAAATCCTGAGTGCTGGGATTATTGGGATGCTTGGAAGCAACAACCCTTGCTCCTAAAGTTGCAGATGAAAATGTACCTGCTGTAAAATTATAAGAGATTGGAGTATAAACGGTTGCATCACCTACCGGAAAAAGATAATTACCGGTAGCTGTAATATTTCTTATGAAAACACCTGAACCTGAAGCATTGACGAACGAAGATGCTGATTGCCCTGAAATATTCGCATCTGTTCCTGAATATGTTAAGTTGTTAGTTCCAAGAGTAATAAAACCAGATGTAAGATTTAAGGCATTTGTTATTGCCAGGTCACCGCCCAGACTAACAGTATTATAAGTCCCGGTTTTATTTATTGTGAAATTCTGAAGTCCGGCTGTAATATTTGGCAAAACCATAGCAGCGGTGTTATTGCCACTAACAGAAATATTTGAAGTTCCGCCACCGGTTATTGAACCGGCTCCAAGTGCTGTGGTTCCATTAAGAGTCAATGTGTTTATATTCAATACCAGAGAGCCAGCAGTATATGTAGCTGTTCCTCCAATAGTTACATTGCCCACCATGGTTTTATTTCCGCTGCCGGAGATTGTCAGGTTATTATAAGTTGTACCCTTTACCTGCTGTGCAGCTCCGTTATAATTCACAGTTCCTGTACCACATATAAATGCCCCTGTCAGGTTATTATCGCCACCAATATTCAATGTCCCGGTTGTAAAAGTTAAAGTACCGTTACCCGTGAGGTTACCTGTCATAGTAAGGGCATTTGCCCCTATGGCTAAGGTTGGTATCGCTCCGGTTAGATTAATTGATACGTTTAAAACACTTTGATTAATAATTGCATCAAGTGTTAAAGTACTGACAACAGTCCCATTAATAACAACAATATGAGTCTCTCCTCCTACCCCTCCAGGATAAGTTGCAGCAGTTGCCGTTCCGGTTTTTACCCAACCAGCTGTAGTCCAATTAGCATCTGCTCCTAATGTCAGCGTAAATGTAGTTTGTCCCCATAACGTCATTCCAAAAACAAATAAAACAACTAACATCATACCTATCCTCTTCGCTATCAAAGGCAATGTTAAAAAGCTTACCGACTTTTCCTGGCGGACTAAAATAGCAGGCATAACAAGCATTTTTGGTGAAGACAACTCGCAAATTGGAATTTTGCTTTTCATATAGTCAGGTTCATGTATTTTCAATCAGAATAATCAACAATCAATCAAGCAAATATGACTTTCTGGGTTATAACAATCCCACCAAAGTCAAGGTTAGGTTAACTCAAAATCTTAGTCTAGCGAATGTAATCATTTTTTAATTAGTTGTATCAGACCATTTTTCGGGTGTTTTCAACATATTAACAAGACTTACTATCGGTTAACTTGGTTGCTTTGATAATTACTCCTACACATTTGTACTTAAAACATGTAAAAAGGTTGCAATTGACGCATACGAAAATATTTGATTTTGACTAATGCCGGTATTTGCAGATTGAATAAAGGTATTTATTTGATGAATGAAAGCCGGAAGAGGTATAAATATTTAATATTGAGCAATTTCTAATGGAATAATTTACGTTTCAGAAAGCAGGTTGAACAAGTCA
>JANYIW010000409.1 GCA_025358645.1 Bacteroidales bacterium | reverse complement strand
ACTTTAGGATCAGAATAGGGAGGAGGGCCGATTTTTTCAAGAGCCCGGATGGCTTTCATATCCTTTAATTCCCTGGCTCTTCCCAGAACAAAATCATAAGAAATTTTTTCAGCTTGTTGCTGATCACCTACTTGTCCGACTGCAAAGAATGCATTATAATACTCAGGATATTTTTTAACTGTAAATGAACCCAGCAGAGTTCCCCAGGAATGTCCCAACAGAAATATTTTTTTGCAGTTAAATCTATGGATCAGATATTCTGAAACCTTTCCTGCATCATCAACAAATTGTGAAAGAGTCATAGTCTCGGGAGGAATATCTTTTGAATATGACAATCCGGCGCCGCGTTGATCCCAGTAACAAACAACAAACAAATCCTCAATTGCTGAATTAAACTGACGCACAAAGGGAAACTCCGGGTCGCCCGGTCCGCCATGAAGATATAACAGGACAGGTTTGGTCGTATCTCTGCCCCTTATTATCATTCTTTGATTCAAGCCATTAATGTTCACAGTTTCAATTACTGCAATGCTACCAGGAACCGGCTTCCCCTCCTTACTCAGAAATGGTCTGGCTTTTCCAGGACTATTTATCAAAACAAAAATCAGCAGGAGAAGCAAGAGAGATAGAATACTTCCAATAATAATCAGAGTAATACGCAGGATTTTCTTCATTGTCTAGGTTTTATAATGGTAAGTAAAAATCTTTTATTTCCCTTTCCTCCACTGCCTTAGCACATTGCTGAAAGGGAAAATACTATTTGGTTTATTAGGGGTGAAGATACCTTCATTCACGGCTTTAACATCCTCAATAGTGTAAAATGCTTTAGGGTTGATCAGAGAAATGACATCCAGGACATTCGCGAGTTCATTTCTTTTGACAATTGAATATATTAAATCTATATTTTCCCTTGCTCCGTGAGCCTCAACAACCGTTGCTCCAAAACCTCTAGCATTCAGCGTCTGGACAAGTTCATTCCCTCTTTCATACGCAAAAATCCTGATCATCAGGATCCCCATAGCTAATTTCTCTTCAATAATCATCCCGACAAAATTGCCGGTTGCAAAACCGGCTGCATAGGCAACAAAATTGATATAATTATCGAGGTTCTCCATAATCTTACTTATTGCAGTTATCCATATCAGTACTTCAAAAAATCCCAGGATTGGAGCGATATTCCTTTTCCCTTTTGATACGAATATTATACGCAAAGTACCTATAGATACATCACATATCCTGGCCAGAAATATTAATAGTGGCATTACAATATAAATGAATAACGTGGAATCAAAGAAGGAGTTTTCCATAAACTGTAGTATTTGAAATTGAACAAATATACTAATTACGGTGTTATGTCTTTTATCCATAAATATGATTAAACAATTCTGTATTTTATTTGTTATATTGTGTGATTGATAGAGATACAGAAATAAATAATTAATATTTTTGTTAATTAATATAAACCAAAAATAGTTAAGAATATGAACTTGAACAAAGCAACTCTTCCGTTAATCCTGATATTAGTAATCGGGATGGGTATTTTTTCCTGCACAAGTACAACAACAAATAAAAACTTGCACTCTGGTGTGGAATATTATAGAAATATACAGTTCAGTGAAACTCCTTATGATATTGAAAAAGGATCTCATGCGTTGACTGCCGACCAGGCAAAAACAGTTAACAGCTACAAATTTACCTATGATAAAACAGGGCATCTTTTATCAGTCGAATTTGTCAGGAATAATAATCTTCTTGGCTACTCATCAATGCAGGGAGCCGCAAAAATTACCTACGATTATAGCAATAATGCTCAGATAAAACATTTTTTTAATAAGGATAATGAACCAATTGAATCTGGCGGTGTATTTGCTGCTCAGTATTCATTGGATGGAAACGGGAATCGTACTGGTCTCATGTTTCTGGGGAAAGACGGGTCAATGGTTGAAAACAGGAATAAGATTCATAACTATATCTGGAGTATTCTTCCTGATGCTATGGTAAGGGAGCTCCGTTATAATCTTAAAGGTGAAGAAACTGTAATGAACCC
>JANYIW010000402.1 GCA_025358645.1 Bacteroidales bacterium | reverse complement strand
GGTTTATTTTGCTATTTGAATGTTTTGCTTCGCTTATGGCCGAAAGATACAAATTATTCAGCTCTTTTTAGCTCTGCCATTTCTGTGAGTTATTTAAGGGAACCATTTCCCGAAACTTATGTTATCGAACTGCCGTTCAGTTTTCGAAAGTGTATATGCTATCCAGCCGGTTGTTCGTCCCGCATTTTTTTGTAACATTATCTCAAGTCCATAAGCCCTGCCTCTACCTCCTTTTTCCACTTTGCTCTCCCAGTTATTGTTATCCAGAAAGCTGCTGCCTTCGCTATATTCAATCAGGTCATTCATTGTTTTATAGTAAGCCTCTATGCTTAGTTCAAAATTCTTATTAAAATTGTATACCGAACCAACAGCTACCTGATCAGACATCTGAGGTTTTACTTTATCAGTTGATGGAACCCATAAGTCAGTGGGAAAAGTCACCCTGGAGCTTGTCAGCAGATGGACATACTGTTTCATTCTCGAATATGCAAGCTTCGCGGCCCAGCGATCGGTTAAAAGATAACGGCCGGATACTCGCGGTTCAATGGAGCCGTAAAACCTGCTTTTCACGAGGAACCCTGAAATTCGCAAACCTGCATTAACTTTTAGTCTGCTGTTAAACTCTATGTCATCTTCAATATAAATTGACGGTTCCAATGCCTCCAGCCTGTAATTCGATTTCCCGGTAAGAGAGGAGTCCATGCCGGTATTTATCATGGAGATTTGGGCATTGGGTGTAAACAGATGATAAATACTCCCGGCTCCGAATTTTATTTTATGCCCCGTAAAGGGCTGAAAATCAAAATCAGATTTTATCGCGATATCTTTAATGCCTGAATGAAATTCTGATTCATAATCCTCATTTGTAACCAACCCGGTTTTCACATTTGTCTCTGAATTATAAAATAATTTGTTGTCAAAGTATTTATAGTCACTGTAGTTTATACTGGTATTGCTAAAGAGCTTGTTGCTAAAGGAATAGTTCCATCGAAGCGAGGATGTTATATTGCCCCAGCCGAAGTACTGGTTTTCCCGATTATTGTATTTATAATCTCCCATAACGGTTTCACTGCTTGTGTTGATGCTTGTAATTTTATCTCTCCCTATGTAAATACTGAAATAGAGCCGGCTCTGGTTTGAAAATATATGATTGATTTTTGCAGTGAGATCGTAAAAATAACCGTAGGGTAATTCTTTTTTCTTTAACAGACTTCGGGTAAAGATGTCTATCCAGCTTCTCCTGGCAGAAATAAGATATGATGATCTATCTTTTACCAGTGGTCCCTCGACCATCAGTTTTGATGATATCAGGCCGATGGCGGCTTCACCATGAGTCTCTTTGTTATTGCCCTCTTTCATCCTGATATCGACTATTGAAGAGAGCCTGCCTCCATATTGTGCGGGAAATCCGCCTTTAATGAGGGTAACATTTTTAATTGCATCTGAATTGAATACCGAAACAAAACCAAACAGGTGATCGGGATTATATACAGAAACACCGTCTAACAAGATCAGGTTCTGATCCGGACCGCCACCGCGAACGTAGAGCCCGCCAGTGCCCTCTGTTCCTGATTGAACCCCCGGAAGAAGCTGCAGGGCTTTTAATAAATCGGTTTCGCCCATCAGTGAAGGTATGTTTTTAATGGTGATAATGGGTAATTCCACAGTGCTGATCTGTGACCTCTTCAACGTGTGTATTCTGTCATACACTATCACTTCATTCAACGCGAATGCTTTAGGTTGAAGAAAAATATTTAAGGAGGTATCTTTTTCTAAGGAGAAACTGACCTTTCGGGTATCATAACCTAAGTAACTACATTTCAGATTAATTGGACCATGATGAAGTTTAAGGGCGAAATAACCGTATGCATTGCAGTTGAAACCGTTTTGCGAAATGGAATCATAAACAACAGCGCCAATGAGCCTCTCTCCTGTTTTAGCATCCTCAACATATCCGTTAATCGTAAAATCCTGACTGAATAATTGAATGCATTGGAATATAAATAAAAGAAGAAGACCAGATGATTTCATTTTAATCTTTCTATTTATAAACAAGTGGATTGTAATTCACTGGCATTACAACAGATGAATCAATAGAAACTGATGCGCCGGAAAAAATCCCTCCCCCGT
>JANYIW010000392.1 GCA_025358645.1 Bacteroidales bacterium | reverse complement strand
CCTTTATATACTATTACCTCCCCTTTTCTGACAACATAAAGCGGGTTATATGCTCCCGCGAATTCGAGTGTGAAATTCTTTTTATTAAAAGCTATAAGGGCAAGATCCATACCGTCATTTATTGCTTTTTGGTGATGTTGCATAAGCGCCTTCATTACTTCATTGTTGAGCTGATCGACAATTTCAGAAGGCCTTGTTAAGCCATACTCCCTTACAACTTTATTCAGAGAATTATGACCGATAATTGACATAAAGGCTCCCGGAACGCCATGACCGGTACAATCAACCACTGCTATGAACTGCCATTCACCATTATCAAACATCCAGTAAAAGTCACCGCTCACAATATCTTTAGGCATGAACAAAACAAACGTTTCCTTGAATGTGTCCTCCCTTGGAAGCATTGCCCTCTGTATGCGCTCTGCATATCTTATACTTGCAGTTATATCTTTGTTTTTCTCTTCGATCTCCATGCTTTTCTGAACCACCTCTGCTGTTCTCTCTTTAATCTTCTCCTCGAGAATTATCTTTTCTTTTATCAGGTTTTGTTCCCTGATTTTAATGTATATTACTATAATTACTACAATTACCAATATCCCGAAAAGTATAAACCACCATGTAAGATAAAATGGTGGTTTAATTACAAAATGAAATGAAGCTGGTTTATTGCTCCAGATTCCCTGACTATTTCTCGCTATTACATTGAATGTATATTTCCCGGGAGGTAGTGCCGCATAATTTGCCCTCGTCTGATCAGTTACTGGCTGCCAGTCTACGTCTGCTCCTTCAAGTTTCACTTTATATCTTACAATATCCGGATTAGTGAGGCAAATGCTATAATAGTCGAATAGAACAGAATTCTCGTTATAATTTAATTTTAGTCCCGACGTCATTTCCCGGGTTTCATAGTTCACCCGCATACTCATAAGATGGGTGAGGGGTTCAAAACTCCGGGTTGCTGTTTCCGAAGGGTTCAGATGTGTGGCGCCATTCGCTGTACCAAACCAGAAGTCACCTGAAGGGCTTTTATATACTGCATTTGGTTTAGTTTCAATTCCTGTAAATCCGTTTTTTTCGGTATAAGAAAAGATCCTTTTAGTTTCTGGAAAATACCTGTTCAATCCAACGTTTGTACCTATATATATACTTCCGTCATTACCGGTAGCCAGGAGATTAATATTATTCGAGAGAAGCCCGTCATCCTGGGTTAAAGTAGAAATTATAGAATCATTTCTAAATGCCAATAATCCCAGGGCTGTTCCAATCCATAAAACTCCCTTACTATCCATAACCATTGTCTTGGGGATTATCCCCGGAAGAACAGAAACCTTCCTGAAATCTTTTTTCACTGCATTATATTTAATTAATCCAGTCTTTTTGCCTCGTGGTTCGATGCCAATCCACATATTGCCATCCGGATCGCAATAAAGAGCAGTTATCGTGGATACTGTTAAGCTATCCATTATCGTATATCTCTGAAAATTTTGTACGTTAATTGTGCCTACTGCAAGTCCTTCTACTGTCCCAATCCATAAATTATTCTGTCTGTCTATTTCCATAGCTTTCACCTGTCCGCCCTGGTAGAGAATTGAGTTAACATAAGGCTGGGCTTCAAATTTAGAAGTTTTCATGTTGTAAAGGATCACACCTCCTTCGTTTGCTCCGATCCATAAATTTCCATCCCGGTCCTCCCTGAAAAACCTGATATCTTCGTAAAGTGAGTTATTAGCTTTATTATAAAAAACCGTTTTTTTTTCTGAATCCGGATAATAACGTGAAATACCTGAATTTGTGCCGAACCAGATAGCCCTTGTTGAATCCTTATATATTGCATTGACATTGGGATCGGGGAGTACTCCCTTTTCATTTATTGTTTCAAACGCATCGCCTTTAAATATGGTAAGCCCGTTACTCTGATCAGCAATAAGAATATTACCTTCAACATCCTCAATAATATCAAATATATTTGTTGCTTTCAGTCCATTTTTTATATCAAATTTAATAAGATTGTCTCCATCAAAAACGGCTATTCCCCCACCCCAGGTTCCTGCCCAAATCTTTCCTTGAACATCCTCATAAAGGCAACTAACGGTATTACTTGACATGCCTTCTTTTATTAAGTCATAGTACACCATTTTGCTTTCAGACATAATATATTTGTAAAGTCCTCCATTATAAGTCCCAAACCAAATATTTCCGGATTTGTCTTCAAGTAAACAATTAGTACTAAAATATGTAGTCAGATGCGGCATCCGGTAGTTTTCAAATCTATTCTCCGCAGAATTATATCGCCTCAGACCTACATCAGCAATGCAGATAACTGATCCGCTATGATCAACAATTGCTCCGTAAACCTGATCGCTCAGACCATCTTTCCCTCTAAACTGTTTCCCTGTAATATGTTTAATGTCATTTACCGGAAATTCAGACCTTATAGCGCCATCTCTGGAAGAAGTAAACCATATTTTATCTTTAATCTTCACAATACCGGTTATATCTCCGGTTAAAGTTAATGAGTCGAAGATTACCTGTTCAAATTTCTGACCATTGTAACGGGATATTCCGCCATTCAGATGACCAAACCAGATATATCCCAATGAATCCTCGAAGATAGATTTTACCCCTCCTGAGGCGAGATTGTCGCGTGACGTGAAATTATCAAACTTCTTACCATCAAACCGTGAAAGACCATTTGCGGTTCCAAGCCAGATAAAGTCTTTGGAATCCTGAAGAAGCTTATAAACTTTCTGTTCACTTAGCCCCTGCTTATTGCTGTAATTATCAAAAAAATACTTCCGTGACTGTGCAGACAGAAGTGTTACAGGTAAAAAAAGCATAAGCCAGACAAGAAAATCTGTCTGGTACCTGCTGAAGTTAATGGCTGACATTTGAACCTACTTTGTGATAAAGAAGAATGTCCCGTTCATATCCATTTGCTCGAGTCCCTGTATCGTACCAAACTTTGGTTTCTGACCTTTGCCGGTTTCAACAGCCGCTGTAACCGACTTTACAATAGTCTCAATAGGAATACAAGCATTCTTATTATTCATCAGAATATTTGCAAAAGTTGCTGTGAATTTTGAATTATCAACGGCCAGTTCAGTACCGGCAGAGGTGAATACCTGTGCTGATCTGGCACCGGCGATCTGAGCATTATCGCATGTCGGAGACTCCTTTGCAGAACGCGAAGCTGAATAAAATCCGGGGCCCGATTCGCATGCATCTGAAACAACAAGAGTATGAACGACTACATCACTATAACCCTGTAATCCTGCTTTTAACGAGTTAATATTAAAATAGGTAAACTCATCATCGCGTTTTGCATCGACCGGTATCCAGTAGCCAACATCATTAATGAATTTTCCATGACCCGCGTACCAAACTAATAATGATTTAACCTGATTTTTCTTTATCTGGTCGCGAAGTTCGATATTAAAGAATCTCTCCATCTCCGCTTTGGTCATGTCTTTCTTTTGAATAACATTATTTATCTGATAGTTAGCCAGCGCTCGCCGAATAGTACTTACATCTTTTATAGGTCCATCAAGGCTTGCAAAAGTTTCATAACTTGAATTTTCGATAAAAATTACCCATGTCCTTCCCATCGGATTGGTTGCAGCAATTCCTGCTCCTTCCCTGTTAATTACAAATTCGGTTTCCTTTTTGTTCCCATAAATATCTTCGGCAACAACGATAAACTTATTTAAATTTGATATATCTAAAATCGCTGTAAATGAAGGATTTAATTCATTAGGGTTATAGCTTGCCGTAAAATTTCCTACAGTAATGGACTTAATCGGGCTTTCATCCGATATTTTACCCTGAATCGCAATATTTGGGGTGGAAGAATCAAGAAAAACCTGTCCTTCATCAGAGGTATAAGGTGCAATAATAATGATTTTGGGTGGGCTAATCTCAGTGCGTTTAAGAGCATAATTCAGGACTTTTTCATTATTATAATCATCTATGGCAGAAAAAGTAATTTTATTAATACCGTTAACATTGATATTTGCAAGAAAATCATATCCCCCGTTTTTCTCTGCCAATATAACAGTCTCATTATTAATCTTAAAATACTTGATCTTGCTTTTATCTTTAATAGTACCGGATATTAGGAGAGCCGTTTTGTCTCCTTTGATTTCTACTGTATCTTTCGTCGGTAGAGGACTGACAATTGCGATTTCAGGAGGATCTGTCTCCTTGTTTATTTCATATAACCTCTTCTGAGAAAGTTCCAGCATTTCCCGTGCCTTAGAGTCATACTTTGAGAGAAATGTAATCCGGTTATAATCGGCTCTGGCTTTATCATAATCCATAATTTCCTCATAAGATTTGGCACGTGCATAATACGCTTTAGGATCTTCAGTTTTAAGCGCTGCCTGAAGCGAAATGCATTTTGAAAAATCATTTATTGCATTGGTGTGCTGGTTGAATTCCTGGTAGCATTTGCCTCTTTCAAAATAAAATGTAGAATTAGCAGGATCGATCATTATGGTTTTAGAAATATCATTTATAGCGCCCGGATAATCAAGGTTTGTCTTATATACCCTGCTCCTCATGAGATAAGCAGCAGAGTTCCGGTCGTTATTTTTAATTACCGCATCGCACTGTTCCATGGCTTCTCTGGGATTAGCCGGATTATTGGAAATAAGCAGGTCAGCAAGTTCAATTCTTGGATCAGCCAGATTTTTGTCTTTCGAAATTGATTTCCTCAACTCCTTTTCCCCAAGGATATCGTTGTTGAGTCTTCTGTATATGATACCCCTCCAATAATAATCCATTGGCGTATCCTTTATTATTATTGCCGTATCTGAAACTTTAAGTGCCTGGTCATACCGCTCAAGGGCGATAAGCGTAATGACTTTTTCGGGGTACAGTCTGGAGTTACGCTTTTCAAGGGTTGAAGCGCGGTTAAGAAGTTTCAATGACTCTTTATAGTTGCCTGTCTTGTTACAAACCGCCCCAAGACTTATGATCGCATTAACATTCTTTGGTTCAAAAACTATCGCCTTCTCAAAGTCGGCCCTGGCTTCAGTATATTTTAACTGCTTTTCATAAGCCTGTCCTCTGGCATAATAGTAATCAGGATTTGAAGGTTCGAGGCCAATGGCGCTTGTAAATTGGACAATCGCATCTTCATACTTCATATTATCAACAAACTCCGCTCCTGCTTTGTAAGATTTCCTGGCATTTTGCCCAAAAGCGCTTACTGCAATCAGGATAATGGTTGCTATTAAAAATACTAGCTTCTTCATATATTCCAGACTAAGTTAAATCTCTCAAACGATTTATCAAATATAGAAAAATTTATCATTATTATCAATCTCCAGGCATCCTAACTCCCATTTTTTAAATATATTGCAAGGGAACTCCCGCTGAAAACTGTCTTTGAAAAGAGTGTCCCGTTTATCAGAGGAGATTTTACTCCTCCTTTAAAAAAAGCGTTCCCGGTAAAAATTCTTGCCTCATCCCACATACCTGTTGAAATAAAATGATCAAGCACTTCGGCTCCTCCTTCGATAAATAATGATTGAATGCCTGAAGCATAGAGATAACCGGATATCTGAACTGAAGAAGGTACCTTTTCGTCAAGTAATACCTTCACTACACCTGGAATATCTGTTTCAGAATTATGGGTAAAGACAATTACTTTACTGCTTATGCTATTTACAAACGACTGTATATTTAAAGATCCTGAACTGCTTAGGATTAATTTCAACGGATCGGAGCCTTTCCATTCCCGCACATTAAGATGGGGATTATCGGCCCTCATTGTCCCGGCTCCTGCAAGGATAGACTGTTCTGAAGCTCTCCACTTATGGACAAGTACCCGTTCCGGTTTGCCTGTTATCCAAGTAGGCTCTTTTTTATGATCTCCAGATCTTATTATATCCAGATATCCGTCAGCGCTCTGTGCCCATTTAAGCGTTATATATGGTCTTCTTTTTTCATGAAAAGTAAAAAACCGCCTGTTAAGTCTTCTGCATTCCTCGTCAAGAGTGCCAGTTTTGACTTCACAACCGGCCTCCCTGAGTCTTTTTACCCCGTTACCAGATACATTATCACTTGTATCTATTGTACCGATTACTACCCTGGGGATTTTATGTGAGATAATAAAATCGGCACATGGAGGTGTCTTTCCAAAATGTGAACATGGTTCAAGATTTACATAAAGAGTTGATTCCTTTAGTTTTGCTTTATCAGATACTGAATTTATGGCATTTACCTCCGCATGAGATTCACCGGATCTTAAATGATACCCCTCTCCCAGTATTTTGTCGTTATAAACAATTACCGAGCCCACCATTGGATTGGGATAAGTAAAACCCTCGGCCTTAGAAGCCAGTTCAAGGCATCTTCGCATGAATTTAATATCTTCTTTCTCCGCCATTTCAGTGAAAATACTAAATTTGACTTATGGGTGTCAAGATACAAACAATAAAAGATATCAGATTTTATATCGCGAAGGAACTTGCAGGTGTTTATAAGGAACAGGAAACAAATGCCCTCGCTCATATAATTATTAAGACTGTAACAGGTATAACAAAGTTGCATCAGCTTTATGACAGCGGATTCCTGTTAACCAGTGAGGAAGCTCAAAAGATTATTGAATTTACTGCTGAACTTAAAACCGGGAGACCGGTTCAATATATCCTCGGTGAAACAATATTCTATAACTGTACCATCAAAGTTAACAGTTCTACACTTATTCCCCGTCCTGAAACAGAAGAACTTGTGGATCTCGTCATTAAGGAAAACAAAGAGTATAAGGGGAATATTATTGATTTTGGAACCGGATCAGGGTGCATTGCTATTGCTCTTGCTGCAAACCTGCCATTTTCATCAGTGACCGGAGTAGAGATTTCTGAAGATGCCATCATTATTGCCAGTGAAAATGCGATTTTAAATAATGTAAATGTCTCGTTTATAAAAGGTGATATTTTCAATTTCGATCAGGAAGCAGTCAGCAAAGCAGGCATTATTGTGAGCAATCCGCCTTATGTCAGAAATTCAGAAAAAGTTCATATAGGAAGGAATGTACTTGATTTTGAGCCTCATCTGGCCTTGTTTGTGACTGATTCCGATCCACTTGTATACTATAAAGCTATCCTTAATGTGGCTGACAAAATACTTTTACCGGGAGGCCGTTTGTATTTTGAGATCAATGAGAGTATGGGGAAATCAATGATTCAGTTACTTGAATCGTATGATTACAATGGAATAGAAGTTGTTCGGGATATTAATGATAAAGAAAGAATTATAAAAGGCAGAAAAAATGGCTGAGAAAGCATTATTCAAAATAGCGCTCAACAAAGCTATGGCTCAATGTTCCCGCCGGGAATTCTGTTGTGATGATATACGCAATAAGTTGACTTTATGGGGTGTTGAGAATGATGATAGTGAGAAGATTCTGGGAATTCTGATGAAAGAGAATTTCATAAATGAATCAAGGTATGCAGCAGCTTTTGTGAGGGATAAATTTAAATATAATAAATGGGGTAGAATCAAGATTTCAGCCCATCTCAGAACAAAGAAACTTCCACCTGAAGTTATAGCTTCTGCAATTAATTCAATTGATAATGAGCTGTATAATAAATTTTTACGTGGGCTTATTGACAGTCACAGACGAACTGTTAAAGCTAAAAATCAATATGATCTGAAAGCCAAACTACTGCGATACGGGTTATCAAAGGGGTATGAGAGCAGCTTATTATTTGATATTCTGAATGATCTGGGAGAGTGAATCAGTACACCATGTTATTGTACACTGTAGGTTACCCCCCAACCCCCCTAAAAGGGGGCTAATTACCTAACATTTAGAATATTCTCTAAAGAAACGAGGATTAATCTCCCAAGGGGGATACTTCTCGTTTTATTAATATATTCATCTTATATTTAGAGTGTTAACCCCCTTTTAGGGCATAGCCGTCAACTTAAGCTCTGGGGATGAATGAGAAACTGCGTAAAAAAGTTTCCACTCCTTTTGAAGGAGGGGTGGTCGGGAAAATTGATTATCTTATATATACAGTATTTTATTTCCCGTCCCGATTGCTATCGGGAGGGGTGGTTGATTCATTGAGTTTGATGGAATCCGCATGGTAAATATCCTAAAATAGAAAAAGATAAAAAAAGAGATCAATATCTTGAAGGCCTTGGATTCTCAATACTGAGGTTTGAAAATAAACACATCAACCACCCCGGCCGGTATCAGGATTTGTATCATATTTAAAAAGGGGTCCGGCCACCTCCCGCACAGCGGGAGGAAATGTATCGGATATATATTCAATACTTTACATTCTTTTTTGTACTAAACTCTCTCACTATTTTACTATATTTAACACCTTAGCTTGACGGCTATGCCATTTAGAGGGGTTGGGGGGTAAATTGAAAAATAATGCTCCC
>JANYIW010000375.1 GCA_025358645.1 Bacteroidales bacterium | reverse complement strand
ATTCGCCCTGTATATTCACCAGTTACTTTCTGATGAAACCCTCCGGACCGGAATGGCTCAGAAGGCAATTCATGTGGTACAAGATAACTACTCCTCAACTCAGCAAAGTAAAATAGTTGATCAGATGTTCGGGAAGCTTTTCAGGAACAATGGCAGCATTTAACTGGTTACAGGAAAATATCATCCTCCCGGCAAGTGATTTCATTTCCGGATCATCCATTTCCGGATCTCTTCGTTTTCTTCTGGAAAGTCAGGGATGGACTACTGAAAAACTGGTTGGTTATCAGGAAGAACGTTTGCGTTTTATGGTCAGACATGCATATGAGAACGTGCCTTTTTATCACGACCTTTTTCAGCAACATCATCTTGTACCTTCAGATATAAATAGAGTTGACGACATCCGGAAGATCCCGGTTATTTCAAAAAATGATCTGCGTAAACATCCTGCAGATTATTACATTGCCCGCAATATTTTGCACCGGAAATTAGTAAGGATGAATTCAAGCGGGTCCACCGGCGAGCCGTTCACATATTTTATTACGCGGGAAGGGTTCAGTATGAATTATGCCTGTGCTATCCGCGGCTGGTACTGGATGGGTTACCGGCTGGGGACAACATATACTAAGCTGAGTCAGAACCCACGGTCAGGCTATGTTAAAAAACTTCAGGACCTGTTCACCCGCAGTCAATATGTCTTTATCAGGGACCTCACACCTGAAGCTCTTACTGATGTAATTCACAGTCTGAATCATGGTAAGCCTGATTTTATCAGATGTTACCCCGATCCTCTTCTTTTTCTGTCAATACTTATTAATGACGGGAATGAGTTAAAATACTCTCCAAAAGCAATTAATACAACCGGAAATATTCTCACTCCTGACGCGCGTGAAAAAATTGAAAAAGCATTCGGGGCACCGGTTTTCGACTCGTATAGTTGCGAAGCAAGCGCCCAGTTTTTTGAGGGAGCGGAACGGAAGGCATATTTCGCCTCAATGGAATATGCTGTTACAGAGGTCCTTGATAATAATGACAACCCGGTCAATCTCGGAAGACACATAACGACAGATTTATGGAACATGGCTATGCCTTTTATCCGGTATGACACCCAGGACATAATTGAGAGGGCTGAAGGGTCAGGCGAAACCGGTATTCACTTAAGTGCATTTAAGCAAATTACAGGTAGAAATTCTGATATCCTGGTAACGCCCTCAGGGAAATACCTCATAGTACATACATTCACAATTTTCTTCGAATATTTTAAAGAAATCATTCAGTTCCAGGTTGTTCAGTTAAAAACTGATAAGGTTAGAATTTTACTTGTTGTGAATGATAGTTATAACATGAAAACTGAAGCGGAAATTGCCGCCGGCCTCTACAGTCTGATTGGAAAGGATGTCGATATTGAGATCAGAAAGGTTGATGAAATTCCACTGCTGATTTCGGGGAAAAGAAAATTCATTGTCAGAGGCGAATCGGTAAAACTTCCATTTTAACAGCAAAGATCTGCCCCCCATCCCCCCTGAAGGGGGGCTCATACTTACTTCTAAGTGCAACACAAAGTAATACAAAGGGAAAAATCAGAATAATCCACTTTTTAGACAACCCCAAGGCCGCGAAGCGGCAAGGAGTAAAATTTACATAACTGCAGAGTATAAGCCCCCTTTAGGGGGTTGGGGGCAAAAAAATAAATATGAATACCCAATTCGATTTTACATATCGAAAATACACAGAACTACTTGATTGTTTGCTGTATAACGGCTACCTGTTTCAGAGTTTTGAGGAATTTATTAATCGACCCACTGAAAAAGTTGTTATATTAAGACATGATGTGGATCATTTCCCTTTGCATTCATTAGTTACAGCAAAGTTGGAAAATAACAGGCGAATAAAGGGTACTTATTATTTCCGAATTGTAAAACAGAGCTTTAATCCCGTAATAATAAAGGAAATTTCGGATTTGGGACATGAGGTTGGGTATCATTACGAAGATGTCAGCTCTGTTACTAAAAGACAAAAGATAAAAGTAAAAAGACAAAAGTTGATAGCTCAGGGCACAGAGCTCAGGGCACAGGGCAAAGAAGAAATCAGTAATGAGTATATAGCAAGTAGCAATGGGAATAAAGATTATGAAAAATATTTAGCTGAACTTGCGTTTGAAAGCTTTAAGAAGAACCTGGGAAAGATAAGAGAGCTTGCGCCCGTGAATACGATTTGCATGCACGGAAGCCCGATGAGCAGGTGGGATTCAAGGATTCTCTGGAAGTATTATAATTACCGGGAATTCGGAATAATTGGGGAACCCTATTTTGACATTGATTTTGAGAAAGTTCTTTATCTTACCGATACAGGCAGAAAATGGAATGGGGATAAATCAAGTGTCAGGGATAAAGTATCCCAGGAAAATTTCCTTGAGCTGAAAAACAGATTGAAAATTTCGGATAATATTATTGCAGCAGCCTCCGCAAATGAATTACCCAACCAGCTGATGATGACGGTTCATCCACAGCGCTGGTCGGATAATTTGTTTAACTGGATGACGGAATATGCTGCACAAACCTTAAAGAACAGAATTAAGCAATTGATTTTTGTAAGATGAGATTTACAGCGGGGCTGCCGGGGGTCATAGTAATTGAGGGTCATGTTCAGGGACTGGCCAACACAAGAGCACTTGGAAAAGCAGGGATCCCGGTAATTGTGGTAAGCGAACATAACTGTCTGGCCCGTTATTCTAAGTATTGTAAAAAGTTCTTTAAATGTCCCGGTTACTTATCATCTGAATTTATTGATTTCCTTATTAATCTGGCTGTATCCGAAGGTATTCAGGGTTGGGTCTTATTGCCTTCCAACGATCATGCAGTGTTCAATATTTCAGGTAATATTGAAAAGCTGAAAGGTCATTTTAAGATCATCTCTCCGGAGCCTCAGATTCTCGAATCAGTTTATAATAAAGAATCACTCATAAAGATTTGCCAGTCAATAGATATTCCTGTTCCTCTGTCATGGTTTCCTGAAGAACCTGAAGAAATGAATATTTCTGAATTTGAATTCCCTCTGCTTATAAAAGGGAAAAACGGTCTCACTTTTTATAAAAGTTTTGGGAAAAAGGCATTTCTGATTGAAAGTCTGGACAACATTGTGAAGGTTGTTGAGACGATCAAAGCCGGAACAGCGTTTTCCAATGTTTACTTTCAGAATCTGCTGCCGGTTGAAAAGAATAAACCGGTCAGCTTCACAGCCTTTTCCATCAAAGGAGAAATCAAATCGTACTGGATGGGCGTGAAAGTAAGGGAGCATCCGCTGCAATTTGGAACAGCTACCTATAGCCGGGCAGTTAACAATCAGGAACTGATCCCATTGGCTGAAAAACTAGTAAGAGAACTTTCATTTACGGGGGTCTGTGAGATCGAATTTCTCCTCGACTCAAGGGATAATAAATATAAGCTTATTGAAGTAAATGCACGTACCTGGCTCTGGGTCGATATGGCAATTAAGAGCGGTATCAACTATCCGTTGATGGTTTATAATTATCTCAATAACATAGCAATGGAGTATCCCAAACCCAATAATGAAGGATTAGAATGGATTCACTACCTTACGGATATTCCATTTAGTCTGGCGGGTATTGCGAAGGGCCATTATTCTTTTAGTGAGATAATAAAATCATACCTTAGATTACCAAAGCCAGCTGTTTTTGACAGTTCTGATATTTTGCCGTCGTTTGCGGAAATTGCACTTTTACCTTTTTTGATTTTGAAGCGATAGCATTATAAAGAAGACTAAGAGACTGAGTGACAGATATACTGAGAGACTAAGAGATGAGAAATGAGCAATGAGAGAGATTAAAATCATTGTAACTCAGTGGTTAAAAGGAACATCGACAAATACTAAAACCTAATTTAATAAAATCAGAATGGAAATTATCATAATCATACTAGTTTCTTTCCTTTACAGCACCGCAGCTTTTATTTTCTGGGTATCGAAAGGAGGATTCAATAAACGATTCCTGTATACAGACAATATATTTTTAGGAATTACCATTGGAGCATTTTCAATATTATTATATAAGCTGACCGGTACAGGATTAGCGTTGCTTTTGCTGATATTTAGTCCGGTTATCGGGTTTTGCTTATTTGTAATGCTTTTTCTTTACAGGTTTTTCAGGAATCCCTCCAGAAAAATAACCGCCGGTCCTGATGAATTTGTCTCCCCTGCTGATGGCAGGATCATTTATATTAAAGAACTGGATAAGGGACAAACTCCGGTTTCGGTTAAGAAACATCGTCTGGCATCAATTGAAGAAATTACCAAAACCAGTATTCCGGAACAACCATGCTATCTGATCGGAATAGCCATGACATTATTTGACGTTCATATGAACAGAGCTCCGATAGGTGGTGAGGTTATCCTGGTTAAGCACACTCTTGGCGATTATCTTGGACTGAATAAGCCTGAATCCACTATAGTTAATGAACGCAACACCATTGTGATTAAAAGAGATGATGGAATTATGGTTGCAGTAGTTCAGATTGCTGCCCGTTATGTCCGCCGTTGCATTATCTCAGTAAATGCAGGAGAAAAGGTTGATCAGGGAGCAATTATCGGACGTATCAGGTGGGGATCACAGGCGGATCTTATTATTCCAAGAAACTGTGAGATAAAGGTGAGGGAAGGAGAACAAGTATATGCGGGGGAAACCATAATTGCGAAACTTCTTTAATTATCTTACCAGTCTGAATTTTCGTTAAGGATGAAAATACTTATAGATATAGGACATCCTGCACATGTTCATTTATTTAAAAACATGGCCCATGAAATGATTAAGAAGGGCCATGAGTTTTTTTTTACTGTCAGGGAAGGCGAATACCAGGCTCAGCTTCTGGAAGAGAACGGGTTTAACTATTCTGTAATTGGCAGGAAACAAAAGAATCCTGTAAGAAAGCTTCTGGGAATTTTTAGCTTTTCATTTAAGATAATCAGGATAGCCCGGCGTTTTAAACCTGATCTGTTTTTGAGCCATGGTTCGATGTATGCCGGGTATGCTGCTTTATTTACAGGGAAAAAACATATTGCACTGGAAGATACCGGGAATATGGAACAATTGTTTTTCAGTAAGCCGGTAAGCGATGTAATTCTTTCACCTCAGGCCCTGCAGGTTGATCTTGGTAAAAAGCATATTCGTTATAACGGATTTCATGAACTGGCTTACCTGCATCCAAAGAGATTTACCCCTGACATATCAGTGTTGAAAGAACTGAACGTTGAGGAAGGAGAAAAATTTGTGATAATGCGGTTTATTTCATGGACTGCAACGCATGATTTAGGACAATCCGGCATATCCTTAAGTGAGAAATCTGCCCTGGTTAATGAGATTTCGAAATATGCCAGGGTGTTTATATCAGTTGAAGGAGAGTTACCTCCCGAATTTAGAGGATACGAACTTAAACTTGCGCCCGGGAGACTCCATCACGCGCTATTCAATGCTGCAATGTACATTGGTGAAGGGGCTACAACTGCCTCGGAATGTGCTATGCTTGGGACACCTTCATTATATGTAAATTCAATAACAGCAGGCACGCTTGAAAAACAGGAATCTTATGGTTTATTATTTGGTTTCCGCAATTCTGTGGGACTCATCGACAAGGCAATCACTTTATTAAAAACCCCTGGTCTCAAGGATGAATTCCAAAAGCGAAGGCTTAAAATGCTCGCTGAAAATATAGATGTCACAGCTCTGTTAATATGGTTTGTTGAGAATTATCCTGAGAGCAAAACCATAATGATAAATGATCCTGCATTTCAGTATTCCTTTCAATAATTGAAAATTAT
>JANYIW010000314.1 GCA_025358645.1 Bacteroidales bacterium | reverse complement strand
CGTCAGAAGTCAGGAAAAATATACGCGAGGTTGGGACAGAATAGTTGTGCCTTCTATCCCTCCATCAGGTAAAAATAGAAAGCCTCCAGCCTGAATAGTTACAATATCAATAATATTTTGCAAGCCGTATGGCAGCATCACAATATGCGCTGAAGTTCTCAATAGATGTATCGGGGGGGATTTCACAACCTGCCGATACGATTCCACGGCCATTGGTAGCTTTATAGCACTGGATCACACTCTCTAGAATCGTTTCTTTTGTTCCATCACGGATGATGGAAACAGGATCGCTGTTCCCTGAAGGTACCTGTTTACTGGAGAATAAATCTATTAAATTGCCCATTGAGCTAACCAAGTGGTCAATATCCACAATATCGGCACCGGTTCTGATCATGTCAGGTAATATTGCTGTGGTATTGCCACATATATGCAGTTTAACCCTTGCATTTAAGGAATGTGTATGATCAATTAGCGCCTTTTCAAGAGGGAAAATGAACTCCTGATAAAGTTCAGGAGAAATCAGTGAACATACTGCATCTCCAATTCCGATACAATGCGCTCCGGCTTTCACCTGTGCAGTAATAAAACCAACAGCGCTCTCAGTCATAATATTCAAAGCCAGTTTAACCTTTTCGGGATGTTCATACATATCCATGCATGCTGCCGACAGATCGCGGATATCGCAATAGGCAGCCAATGGACCTTCTACCCATCCACAGATAAACTGAGTCTTTCCGATCAGTCTGTTAAATTCCCTGATCTCATCGACCCGGGCTTTTAACCGGATGTGATCCTTGACCTTAATTACTGAAAGATTATCAATATTGGAGATTTCTTTGATGAGATATTCAGTTACCTGTGGCAGGTTATTTTCAGGATAAAAGAGTTTTGTACCGTAAGCTGATGCTTCAGCATATGGATCGGACATAACATTTACCCAATCGTATGAAAAATCAGTTGCACATTTGATATTGGTTTCACATTTATCTTTATAGTTCAGACAAAAATCTTTATATTTCACTCCGGTGTATTTTGCTGCAAATCGCATTAAAATCGGATGAAAAGGGGGCCGGTCAACTGTCAGTCCGTTGATAAAATCTTGTGTTCGCTGTAAGGAATTCATCATTTAAGGATTTTTTTTGCGTGTACCAGCTTATCCTCAAAAAGATCAGCCATCGCAATTATATTGATATTTGTATTATTTGACATCGAGGTTATTACAACTGTACCTCGGCTGCCACAACCAATAATTCCCATGCGTATTGCTGAGTTTGCTTTCGATCCAAAAGCCCTAGCCGGACTTAATAAGGTTACACTAGACAGTGCAGCTGTGCTTTGTAAAAAATCTCTTCGTTTCATAGTATCATTATTTTATTTATAAATTCTTTGTCAGTCTTTCCACATATATATATTTCTATATCTCCAGGATCAATTTCAGTACTATTCGGGTAAACATTTGCAGGAACAACACTACCATCTTTGAGTACTTTTTTAACTTTTGCGTCACACTCGATTGATAGTTTCATATGATTCCTGAAATCACGGTTTACAACAACAAGATAAGAATTTGCACCATTCTTCAAAACAGACACAACAGATCCGGTATCTTGTGTTTTCAGAGGCAACTGAGAGTGCGAAAGCCCAGAATGGTTTTCTGCTTTTCTGGCCGCTTCCGAGATTATCGCCAAGTTCTCATACCAGTTAGCCCTTAAAGAATCGCCAAGCACAGGATAATGGTCAAAGGATAGAAGTTGGATTGGAACCATCCTTACCAGATACAATTTGAGGCGTCTTTTCAGGCACTTGATCAGGGAAAGGAAATGCAATTTACCATCCTGGCCGATGCACTCTTAATGCGGATGCAAAGAAAGGATGTTTTTTCGGGCTTCAAAATATTTTATTAAACTATCTTAAAGGTGTTTTTAGATAATCGATTAAGCATATTTGTTGAATAAAATTCGAAGCTAAACTGTACTCAGGGCAAAGCCCCTGGGAAGACCAAAGGCTGTGGATGTGGAACACGTAAGACTTGGAGAACGAAATCCAATAGAAGGCAAGTTTGGGGAAGCAAAAACAGCGTACGGGATGAATCGTATAAAGGCCAGGCTTCAGCAAACAAGTCAATCTTGGATCGCCACCGTTCGTCATTTGAAATAATGAACAGGTTTGGCTTCAGGCAGGAGGTTCGTTCTAACCTCAATTCATCCTTCGGTGTGGATTGGGACTTGAGTAATACTATCACGAAGGGGCTAAGCGTGAAAGGTCTGCAAAGCAGGAACCATCCTTTCGTTATAATTGGAAATAGATAGAGTAGTAACCTTGCAACTCACGCTTACGTGAAGATGGCCAATCTTAACATGCAAATGAATAACTTCTGGATAAAATACCTCGAGGATATCCGCTCTGGCGCAAGCAAAGCAGAAAAGAATACGTTTTTTCACGAACGCTTTAATAG
>JANYIW010000304.1 GCA_025358645.1 Bacteroidales bacterium | reverse complement strand
CCCTGCGTATAAGGGACTTACACCCTCTGGACTTTCAGTAGAATCTTGCAATTCTATGAATTTGTCTATATTCACCATTCAAGGCGCACACGTGAGACTTCATGCTTGGCATTACATGCCACATGAAGTCCTCTTTATTATAGTGCGTTTTATATTAAAATAGAATTATATCAACGAATTTGTCTCGTTAAACGATATCATTATGGTCGCTATTATTCCGCATATTCAAATATATCTCAGTCAACTCTTTAAGAGTATAACATGGTTTTTTTTGATGTATCATTGAGTGGCAATTTGGACATATTGGTCTAAGGTCATGAATTGGCTTAATCACATACTCATTACCAATTTCAGAGATTTCTTTTAAATGATGGACGTGGATAAATTCTTTCCCGATAATTCCATAAGTCATTTCAAAATTAATTTGACAAACTGAACATGAATATCCATAAAAGTCGAGGCATTTTGATCTGGCATGTAAGTTTCTCTCGTAAGAATTAACTAAAACTTGGATTTTAGCACCTTCATAATATTCATTTTTGTCATCATCAATTGTTTCTGGAAATAAACAAATATTCTTTTTAATTGGCGACTGACTTACCAAAGGACTACATGTTCTGCATTCATCAAAATTTCCTGGAAATCTAAGATTATTCGTAATAAACCAACTCTTTAATTCATTTATATCATCGGAACATAATTTAATATAATTCCTTTCTGTAAATGCTCCTTCAGTGCGGCCATTCATATTTGTGATGTGATAGCATTTTGATTTATGCAATAAGAAATATTTTGAATTTTGAGCTCTCAAGGTGTTTACTACAAAACCTGATGAATGATTATTCATCCATTCAAAGTACTTATTGTCGTTGCGATCAAATATTTCCATTTGTCATTATATTAATTAGTTATAAAGTTCGTAGGTGCATCTTGAAGTTGCCATACAGTGCGGGGATTGGCATGTGTTTTTGCATAGTCCCGATAAGTGGGCAGGATTTTAGTGTCACGATAAAGTTGTCAAGATGACTGAGTCCCGATAAACGGCCACGAGTTGTCCTGTCACGATAAAATTGTCAAGATGGCGATGCAAAAACGATTTCAGAATTGTCTCGTTCGCCAGTAATTGTAGCAGGATTTGTCACGATAACCAAATTTAAATTTATAAAATGAACTGGAGTTATAGTGCGTTTGTCTGGGTTAATTTGGGGTCTGTCACAGGCTGCAAATGCACTATAACGGCTCGGCGGTTTGATTAGGTGCCGTCTGCGTCAGGGGTGGCGAGTTTTTTGCCTCCCGATAGCTATCAGCGATTTTTCAGAGGGTATTCATTTTAGTAAAAATCTTATTTAAACCTGAAATCCAATTTATAATCATAAAGCCAGGGAACCTTTGGGTTAATTCCCTCAGATATCAACTTGGCCGGCAAATTCTGATAATGATTATGCAAATTTAGTTCTTTTGGCGCATTATAACACGTTATAATAATTGTATCATCTTTTACCCTGATATCTCCATCTATTTTTGTGAACACCGCGTCTGCCAAATGAGTTGAGTTCCACCGGTTATACGGTTTGGGAAGTTTTTGTCTAAACTGATACGTTGCCGCCTGTGCCAGTAAAGCCAAAGACATTTTGCCATAGCGTATATTCAGATTAAATGTTGAAGCCCGATCAAATCCCATAGCACCGTCAAAATTAAAAAAGTCTTCTATTGACCACCTCTCCTGATACATTTCACTTAGCAGTACTGTTGCTGGTTTACCGGATAGGGTTAAGAATGATTTGTACACATAATTTCTTGTTGTTTCTCCTTCACGCTGGGAGATCAGCCTGTATTTTTCTTTGTGCCCGTCAAAATTAAACATCGTTTCCGCTATTGCATACCCTGCCCATTTTCTTTGGTAGGTTTGAGATCTTTCTATTTTCTGTATTCTTTCTGTTGATATTGCAGGGACAAGGAATTCAAAATCGCTATTCTGATCAATACTTCGAATTAAATATTCCGTGAAGTGTTCCTTGTCGGCCAGTATTAGAGCGTTCTTGCTTACCATGGTTACCATATTCAGCAGATCTATTGTTGCCTTGGTAGTATTAGCCCCAGGCGAACCTATACCACAACCTATCGGTTGCCCGGTTTGAGTATCCAAAGCAAAAAAGGTTTGTAACATTTTCCTTGCAGGCTCTTCTGGTTGCTTTTTCTTTTTCGGCATTATTCTTTGAGAGGTGGATACAATACGATGAGGGTCTATGGCTATTAAGTTCCCTTTATAATGACCATTATTCGACCTTATGACAGCTAATGTTTCCTGCAATGATTGGGCTTCAATGACCGTGTGCTTATCAAGCAAATCATGTACCTGCTTATCGGTCACCAGAAACCCAAGTCCGTTTAGTAACTCAAAGCCCTGATGAGAAATATAATTACTCCTTCTTATGCGGTTACTACATAGAGCAGCCTCATTAACTATCTGCATAGCTATACGTGGCTCAATATCTGCATCGGCACATCCGGTGTACCCTTTGATCAAATCCCAATTGCCCAAGCGTAAGTGTTCAGCAGCCAGAAACCATAAACCGACTAATGTCCCACATATTTTTTTCGAGAGACTTTCCCTGAATAACTGCTCCACCCTGTGGTTATTGACTTTGACCTTTATTGTCTCCCGCTTTGTTTTATGTATTTCAATATCTTGTTTTTGTTTCTCCTTTTTTGGGTTCAGAACATGCGTTTTTTTTGGAGTCCATACTCCGTAATTGTCCTTTCCACACTACGTTTGCTCACCTTATGGCCAATCTGATTTAACTTTTGAGCGATAATATCTGCACTTGCAAAGGGGTCTAAAAACCGGAGTCGTATGATTTGGTTTAATGTTTCTCTGGTCCTGACAGGCTGCTTATCCGAGCCAGGTTTCTTATCCAGTAGGGCTTG
>JANYIW010000284.1 GCA_025358645.1 Bacteroidales bacterium | reverse complement strand
GGTAAGAACCTTTTGTTTTTATATTTTATTACCTGAAAATCAGTTATCCGTTGTTGGATGATCCCCTGATTCAATTTCCCTATCTCTGACCATAGTGTTGAGAAAATAATTTTAACGTTATCGAGAATTCCTGAAGTATTGTTAACCAGAAAAACATTACTTCTTATTGTCTCCTTAAGAGATCCGGATTTTTCAGAGATATCAGAATAGTAATACTCATGGTTACCCGGAATCCAATAGGTTGTTTCAAAAGTATCTGAAATATAATTGAAAAACTCAGCATGCTTATTCATCTCGGCAAAAGGGATAATATCACCTGCCAGTATTAAGACATCGCCCCCTGGCAGCAAAGGATTTCTCTTTAAGAACTCCTTGTTTTCCGGGAATTCCAGATGTAAATCGGAAGCATATTGCAGTTTCATTTTTTCTTTTTGCCTGTCAGTTTTTTCAGATTATCCTTCTTATCAAGTTTTTTGATACTGCCGGCAACCGGTAAATTCTCCGGCATAGTACCGCCAAGTTCCTCAATGGTTTTTCTTACTTTTTTCCCAACTTCAAAATGTGTTTGGTTAGCTTTTTGTTTTCCTTTAATATTTTCTCTTTTCAGTTTTTCTTCTGTTTGGGTGGCACGGAACAGATTTGCAGCCAACTCAGTGCTGCCCATATGATCAAGAATGTTTTCACTCTTTTTCAATCCTTTACGCTTGTGAATTCCTTTTGCATCAAGCCCTCCATATAATCCCATGTAACCATGATTTTGGAAAATAGCGTAATCAATCGGCTCAATTACACCAGCTCCTTTGGCAGCTTCTGCTAAATGTTTGTTGTGTTCAGCCATTTCCTTCCGAAGAAAAATCCGTTTTTCTTCTTCGGTATTCAATTGTTGATATGCCTGCATTTGCTGTATTTCCTGCAACCGAGTTTGAACTGCAAAATAGGTTTGCCCCAGTGCTACAATCTCTTTGGTTGGGTCGGCATTTTGTACTATAAGATAACAGGCATAACGGGAAAGTTTTACCTCGTCAATCCCACGTTTAGCACCCTTACCTAATTCTATCATTTCGAGGATATCCTCGAAATGATCCAACACCTCATAACCACTGTTTTTGCAAGCATCTTTTGCACGGTCAATAACAGGTTTGAAATGTCTGTATTCAGAATATTCGAGAACTTTCGCAAGGTCTCTGGCGGACCAGTATTCATTTTTGTTTTGGTCCGATCTTTTTATTTGTTCAAAAATAGTCTGGTTGGTTTTTGATAATTTATTGTCCATCTTAATTTATGATTTTGCTACTCCCAGTTCTTTTAAGTACTTACTCATTTCTGCCTGAACTGTTTTCAATTCCACTTCAAGTTTATCAATCTCAGTCTGAACGGCTGCAATATCAACTTCTTCTTCTTCCTCAAAAGTATCAACATACCGGGGAATATTGAGGTTGAATTCATTTTCTTCAATTTCAGCAAATGTTGCAACAAAGCTGAATTTATCTTCGACAATTCCGGCAGTAAGCTTCCCCTCATTGAATTTGCGATAGGTATCTACAATATGTTCAATATCAGAAACACGAAGTTTATTCTGATTCTTAGCTGATTCATAATGTTTGCTGGAATCAATGAATAACACATTTTTGTTATCACCTTTCCCCTTGTTAAAAATCAGAATAGCTGCCGGAATACCTGTACCGAAGAATAGATTAGCGGGTAGACCTATAACTGCTTCAAGAATATTTTCTTCAATTGTTTTCTGACGTATTTTCCCTTCACTGGCTCCACGGAACAAAACTCCGTGAGGAACTACAACTCCGACTTTTCCTTTGCCTTCGTAGGTAGTCTCGATCATGTGGCTGATAAATGCCCAGTCACCTTTGCTCTTAGGCGGTGTACCTCTCCAAAAGCGATTATACTTATCGGTATCCGGGTCAAAACTATCACTGGCTTTGTTCTCCTCTTTATCATCACTCTTTCCCCACTTGTCTAACGAGAAAGGAGGATTAGCAACTACCGTATCAAACTTCATAAGC
>JANYIW010000245.1 GCA_025358645.1 Bacteroidales bacterium | reverse complement strand
TTCGCCAAGTTTTCAGCGCCAACAATTGCAAATGGTCATGTTTATCTGGCAACATTCTCAAGCCAGGTGGCGGTTTACGGACTCAGGTAAAAGGTTAATAAACACCTCCCTTTACCAAAATCCCTCAGGCTGGATTTCTTGTGTGAATAATATAACTTATTTCTACAATTATATAACCTTAATCTGAATTAGCGGATTTACCTTTGTTTGATTATGCAGTAACGCTATGGGAAATTTTGTAATTATAAAAGCCGCAAATGGTGAGTATAGCTTTAGATTAAAAGAAGACAATTCTCAAATTATACTCACAAGTCAACTGTATTCTTCAAAATCAGACTGCATTGATGGCATTGACTTAGTAAGGACTAATTGTTCTGAATTTATAAGATATGAACGTAAAAAGTCCATCGACAAAAAGCATTATTTTGTTCTGAAAACATCTGATGAACAGATAATTGGTAATAGTGAGATGTATGATACTAATGCAGGAATGGATAATGGAATTGAATCTGTCAAAAAAAATGGTAAAAGTACAACTGTTGTTGAGGAAGAACCTTACTTTTAATACAGACATAGACTTCACAGCTTATGTCGCCTTCCTTAAAATTACAGTTGATATAAAATATAATGTTGCCCGACAAACTATTATATTAATATGAGGAATATTATTCCGATAATAATCCGATAATATCCAAAATACTTAATGCCATAATCATGCACAATACTTACAAATGCTTTCACCGCAATCCATGCAGTTAGAAAGGCAATTACCATTCCCAGACTCAGTAAGAAAAACTCATGTCCGGAAAATTCAATCGATGATTTTAATAAATCATAACCGGTCGCGGCGAACATCGTCGGAACTGCAAGCAAAAAAGAAAATTCAATTGCTTGTTTTTTATCCAGCCCGTTAAAAATTCCACCAACAATTGTTGCTGCCGCTCTCGATACACCCGGGATCATTGAAATACTTTGAATTAGACCTATAAAAAAAGCATTCTTATAGGAAATGTTCTCAAGTGTATCCGTACTGCTTTGTTGAACAGTTAACTTTTTGTCAATCAGAATAAGTATTATCCCTCCTAAAATAAGTGAAACAGCGACTATTATCGGGTTGAATAAATAGGCTTTAATGTAGGGATATGCCAGGAAACCAATAATCCCGGTAGGTAAAAAAGCAACACCAAGTTTTAAATAAATAGAGATCCCTTTTAAAAACCTTTTGAAATATATGATTACAATGGCCATTATAGCTCCAAGCTGTATAGAAATCTCAAAGGTTTTTACGAAAGCATGTTCAGGGATATTCATTACACTTGAAGCTAATATCATGTGTCCTGTAGATGATATCGGCAGGAATTCAGTCAGACCTTCTATAATGGCTAAAACAATTGATTGAAATACGTTCATATCATTTTTTTTACTTACACAAAATTATACAAAAATAGCTCAAAGTCAAACCAATTTCTATCCAACTGTCCTATAACTAAATTACAAAGCAGCATAAAGCAAATTTATTTCTCTTGCATATTATTCCATCACATTCCAGTTGCCTATATTTGTGTTTAATTTAAAAAATTGATATAATATGAAAATCAGGCTATTCTTTATCGCCCTCCTGTTTGCAGGACTTTTTAATGTCAATTCATTCGGTCAGGAACAAAGATTTGAAATTTCTCTTGCCGAGTGGTCTTTTCATCGCGCCTTGGAGAAAGGTGAAATGACAAATCTCGATTTCCCGAAAATTGCAAAAACAAAATACAATCTGGATGCTGTCGAGTATGTTTCCATATATTTTAAGAATAATGCGGAAGATACGGAATACCTTACAAAATTAAAAGCTGAATGTACAAAATACAATGTTAAAAGCTTATTGATAATGGTCGATGGTGAAGGTAACTTAGCAGATACTTCGGCCGCAGTCAGGCAAAAAGCTGTTGAAAACCACTATAAATGGGTAAAGGCTGCTCAATTCCTGGGTTGTCATTCAATAAGGGTAAATGCAGCAGGAAAAGGAACAATGGAGCAAGTTCAACTTGCAGCAATTGATGGTCTGAGCAAGTTATCAGATTACGCTGCAAAATATAATATCAATGTCATTGTTGAAAACCATGGAGGCTATTCTTCAAATGGCAAATGGTTATCAGGTATTATGAAAACAGTAAACAAACCAAATTGCGGCACGTTACCCGACTTAGGAAATTTTTATGAATATGATCGTTATCAGGGGGTTGCAGATATGATGCCTTTTGCAAAGGGGGTAAGCGGAAAAACTTATGATTTTGATAAAGACGGAAATGAAACAAAAGTTGATTACGTTAAAATGATGAAGATTATTTCCGACTCAGGTTTTAAGGGTTTTATTGATGTTGAATATGAAGGCAATAAATTGAGTGAAGATGAAGGTGTTAAAGCTTCTATTGCACTTTTGAAACGAAGTTTTATCCCCTATAATAAATAATTTAAGTCAAAATATAAAGGGGTATGCCATGGCATGCCCCTTTATTCAATATAACAAAAATTTTTATCAGATCAGTTTCATATTCACCGGGTCCCAGTTAATAATCTTTTTCTGGAAATTACTGTCATTGCATGCGAGACATGGAGCACAAGCTCTGAATCCGAATACCGGATCCTCAACAACAGGTTTACCTGATCTTACTCCTTCGAAGAAGTTTGCAAAATGTTCCACATGTTCATCATAGCCTTCAGGAGCGGAATACTTTGTGTCAGGCTTTACAGGCCTCTGTTGATCCTCTTTTGAATACTTCTGATTGTAGCGTTTCAGCAGTTCTTGCTGCATAGCTTTGGGGTAAGTATCAAGGGCATCCCATCCTCCAATTCCCGGGGCTTTCGACATGATGCTATGACTTACAATAAATCCTTTATCAGTCATTTCGATTATGCCTTCACTTCCAATGAACCTTGTTACTCCCTTATCTCCGTTTCCGCTCACAAAATTCACCCTTAACATTACCTGAAAAGAGGGATGTTCTTTTGATTCCGGGTAATGCATTATACCGACCATCACATCCGGTACATCGCGTTCATCTTTCCAGTATGTGATCTGACCGGAAGCAAATATTTTTTCGGGACCTTTGGAATCGGTCAGGACATGAATCCCGGATAAGAGGTGAACAAACAGGTCTCCTGCAACCCCTGTCCCAAAGTCACGGTAATTTCTCCACCAGAAAAATTTTTTGGCATCATACGGTATCTTAGGTGTACCGGCAATATACCTGTCCCAGTCAACTGTCTGGGGCGAGCCATCAGTAGGCATAGTATATTCCCATGCACCCAGGGCATCCTGTCTGTCAAATGAAGCTTCAATACAATTCAGCTGCCCGATAATGCCTGTTTTGTAAAGCTCTTTCGCTTTTCGGTAGATAATGCTGCTGACACGCTGACTTCCGACCTGCATTGTTTTCTTAGTTTTATCGCGGGTCGCTATAACGTCCAGTCCTTCACTTAGTCTATGAACCATGGGTTTTTCACAATAAACTGATTTCCCGGCATTCATAGCATCCATCGATATCCTTGCGTGCCAGTTATCGCTGGTGGCTATTACTACAGCATCAATGTCCTTACGGTTAATAATTTCCCGGTAATCTCTTGTTGTAAAAATATCCTTCCCATATTTCTCTTTTACTCTCTCCAGCCTGCCTGAATAAAGGTCGCAGGCAGCAACTAACTCTACTCCCGGAACTTTTAAGGCAGTATTAATATCTGCATTGCCCATGATGCCCATTCCAATTGCTGCAATCCTTATTTTATCATTGGAAGTGAAATTCTTATCATAGGCTATGATATGTTCTTCCAATTTCTGACGATCTGCAATTCCGTATACAGGTCCTGCAGATAAAAGCAATGCAGTGCCCCCGAGGTTCCGGATAAATTTTCTTCTTGATGTCTCAGTTTTCATATTAGTGCAATTAAGTTTTTGAATAATAGAAATAGTAATAGTAAAATCAAATTATCATTCCTACGCTGGCTAGGTTAAGGAATACTTAAATAATGGAATCCCCTTAAGCGCTTTTGCTTTGATAACTTCAATCTCTCCGTTATTCAGTGGTTTAATCTTATCTCTCAGGTTCAGTGCCATTTTGAACAGTTCTGGTTCTCCGGGAGGGATGGCGGTGGCGATCGGGTGAGACAAGGTAAAACGTAAGCCCGTAAGAATGTCTTCTTCATTCGTAAGCGGTTGATACCAACATTTGCCATATTTTGAATGGTCAGCATCTCTGGGCCACGTTCCTTTGGCCATAGCTTTTAAGGCAATAATCCCCATTTTCTTCTCCTGCGCAAGTGCAAGTACCTGGGGGCCAAAATTCCCTGCATACCAGGTATATAAATTAAAAGGAAACATTATTGTATCGAAATCGAAACCATTCATTAAAGCAAGGGCAGCTTCAACAGAATGCGCAGAGAATCCGATAAAACGGATCTTTCCTTCTTTCCTGGCTTCAAGGCATGTTTCAATAGCGCCTCCCTTTCCCAGGATAGCTTTAACATCATTTAGTGTAGTAACCGCATGTAACTGATAAAGATCAAAATGATCGGTCCGCACATTCTTTAGTGATTGTTCCAGTTCCTTCCGGGAATCTTCCTTATTTCGTCCGTCGGTTTTAGAGGAAAGAAAGACATTTTTCCGAAAAGGCTCCAGCGCAGCCCCCAGTTTAATCTCCGCATCACCGTAGGATGGTGACACATCAAAGTAATTAACACCGGCATCAATTGCCAGCCTGACGGAAGAAGATGCCTCTTCTGGCGTTACATTCATGACAACAATCCCTCCAAAACCAAGAACTGACAACATCTCCCCTGTTTTACCAAGAGATCTTTTTTCCAGCTTCCCTGAAACTGATTCCCTTTTAATAAAGGATAGATCAGCAGGAAACATGCTCACCAGTGGAGCGATAATAGCTGTTGATTTGATAAAATCACGACGTTTCATAATTGCTGTATTTAATTAATAGAAATCGAGTATCAAAGTTACGAAATATTAAAAATCTGACATAGAAAGTTATGGAATAATCCGAACTTCTCATACCTGATAAAACTGATTAATGTGACATCAACCGCTTTGCTAAAAGTCTCAACCAAAATTTAAATAGTATAAAATGCGGTAGAGGATTATTTAAATATACTTAAACAAACAAGGTAAATTATTGTTTATCTTCCTGACGTACAATATGAATATTTGGAGTTTTGTCATTTTCTTATTATGTTCAGATTTTAATTAATCAAAATAATATACTAAATTTCAGGAGGATTCAATTATGTCGGACACTACACCTTTCGAACCCATGTCCAATGGGGAAGTTTACCAACCATCATCTGCCTTTATAGCTAAAGCCAATGTACCGGACTGGGAGTCAAAAACCATCCAGGCTGAGCAGGATCTCCAAGGTTTCTGGTCTGAACGTGCGCTTGAACTTGAATGGTATCAACCATGGAACAAAGTACTGGATGATAGTAATAAGCCTTTTTACAAGTGGTTTACAGGCGGCAAGGTTAATATTGTACACAATTGTCTCGATCGCTATGTCAAAACCTGGCGACGGAATAAACTCGCTCTTATTTGGGAAGGTGAGCCGGGAGACCAGCGTTCCTTCTCGTATCATGCCCTGAATCGCGAAGTATGCAAATTTGCCAGCGTGATTAAAGCTATGGGGATTACGAAAGGTGATCGTGTGACTATTTATCTGCCGCGTATACCGGAGATTATTATCGCTATGCTTGCCTGTGCTAAAATAGGTGCTATACATTCGGTTGTCTATGGCGGCTTCTCTGTTGAATCATTACATGGACGTATTCTTGACTCACATTCCAAGATTGCAATTACTGCCGATGGAGGCTGGATGAATGGCAAAATCGTCAAGCTCAAAGATATGATGGATGAGGCTCTCCGGCGATCTCCCAGCGTGGAGCATGTGATCGTTATTAAACGTACCGGCCAGGATGTTATGATGGAACCGGAAAGGGATTTGTGGTATCACGATCTTATGTCCCTTCCAATTGCGAGTCCAAAATGCGAGACCGAAGTTATGGATGCGGAAGATCCACTGTATATTCTTTATACATCCGGTACTACTGGCAAACCCAAAGCAGTTCTGCACACCCATGGCGGGTATATGGTTGGAATTTATGCAACACTCAAGGATGTTTTTGACCTGAAGGATGAAGACAGATGGTGGTGCACGGCTGATCCCGGGTGGGTAACGGGCCATTCCTACCTTGTTTACGGGCCCTTACTTAATGGCGCTACATCTTTTCTTTATGAGGGTGCTCCAACATTTCCTTACCCAAACCGATGGTGGCTGATGATCGAAAAATACGCTCTCACAATTCTTTATACGGCGCCAACAGCTGTTCGCGGACTAATGCGTTTCGGCGAGGCCTGGCCAAACAGGCATGACCTTTCCTCTCTGCGTCTTCTCGGCTCGGTCGGTGAGCCTATCAATCCGGAGGCATGGAAATGGTATCATCGTGTTATAGGCAAAGGGAACTGCCCTATCATGGATACCTGGTGGCAGACTGAAACAGGAATGTTTATCATTACGCCCACCCCTGTAATGGCTTTGAAGCCGGGTTCAGCCACCCGCCCCTATCTTGGTGTTGCTGCTGAAATTGTGGATGCCGATGGCCAGGTGGTACCTGATGGGGAAGAAGGATTCCTTGTCCTTAGCAAACCCTGGCCGGCAATGATTCGCACTATTTATGGAGATCCTGACAGATATGTAAATCAGTATTGGAGTACATATCCTGATAAGTATATGACCGGCGATTCAGCAAGACGAGACAAGGATGGCTATTTCTGGATTATCGGACGTGTAGATGATGTAATCAAGGTATCAGGTTACCGGTTAGGTTCTGCCGAAATCGAATCAGCTCTTGTAAGTCACCCTGCAGTAGCCGAAGCGGCAGCTATTGGCCTCCCACATGAAGTTAAAGGGAATTCTATACATACTTATGTCATCTTACGTACCGGTTTTGATCCTTCGGATTCATTAAAAGATGAAATTCGTAACCACATCGGTCATGAAATTGGCCCTATTGCTAAACCCGAATCAATAACATTCGTGGATAATCTTCCCAAGACCCGGTCGGGGAAAATTATGCGGCGGCTTCTTAAAGCCCGCGCTCAGGGACTACCAGATGGAGATATTACTACCTTAGAGGATTAATAAGAAAATGATTGAACAAAATGAGAAAAAATATCTGGCCATCACTTTTTGTCTTTTGCCTTATTCTGGGAGAAATAAATGTTAAAGAAGGTTTACAAGCTGCTGATGTTAACCCTGATTCAGTATTAATAAAAAAATGTCAGGATTTTAATATAACCGGCGATGGACTTTCCGAATCCTGGAAAATCACCCGGTGGATAAATCTGGTTCAGCAAGAGGAGAATACTTCGTCCTACAAGACAAAAGTTAAAACCCTTTATTCTAAAACCGGAATCTACTTTCTATTCAGTTGCGAAGATAATAAGCTTACCTCAACAATGAAGGCAGATAATCTGAATTTGTATGAAGAAGATGTTGTTGAAGTTTTTCTTTGGACCGATGAGAATTTCCCTGTTTATTTCGAGTACGAACTGTCTCCTTTAAATTTCGAACTGCCGATTATTGTACCAAATAATAAAGGGACATTTTTAGGTTGGCTGCCATGGCATTATGAAGGAGACAGAAGAACCACGCATGCCACGAGTGTTACAGGAGGAACAAAGGAAAGCGGAAGTGTCGTATCAGGCTGGATCGCTGAGTTTTTTATTCCTTATAAATTGCTTACCCCATTAAGCCGGGTTCCTCCCTTATCGGGGACAAGATGGAGGGCCAATATGTATCGTATTGATTATGACAATGGTATTATGCCTTACTCGTGGCAAAAGACTGACAAAACCTTCCATGATTATAATAAATTTGGTATATTTATTTTTGAATAAAGTATAGGTAAAATAACACTCATATACTTAAAAGGCTAAAATAAAATTGCTTTAAGCTAAACTAAAGTTTAATTTTGATAGTTAACAAATATGAAACGTAATGGCAGAAGAGGATAAATCAAAATATGAATCGTTTAAAGTTTCCGGTGAGGAGTTACTTTCGAAGGTTAAAGAGATATACCTTAGCAGCTTTGGCAACAAATTGCACAATTATAGTTGAAAAAAGAACTAAAGATGACAAAAAATGATTCTTTAGTTTTAACTAAATAATTTGGGAATTATGAAAACAACTAAAGTAAAAATCATCAGTAAACCAAAAAAAACTTCTGCTGCCGGTAAACCAATTAAAAAAAAGAATGTTGCTCCCGGCATTTATGTACCGAGTGAAGAAGAGATTCGTGAAAAAGCAAGAGAAATCTACTATGAACGTATCTCCCGCGGTGAACACGGAACAGCTGAAACTGACTGGCGTGAAGCAGAACAAATACTAAAGGGATAGTAATTCTTCAGCGTTAATTTCATATCCGGCATCTGATCTAAGCGAAAAAGATACAGGAATCGTAAGAGAACCCATTTTCACGTAACCACCAGCGAAAAGCTTTTGCTATCTTTCTTTTTTTTAATAAGATAACACCATGCTCATTTGATTTTATCCTGTAAACCGTTTTCATAGTTGCATTTTTTATATTTTATACTATTAATCAATCCAGATCATAATATCTGAATTTCATCAGATAATCAAGTATTGATGTCCCAAGAACATCTTTTCTGTTTATACTCCCATTGGATTTAAGGAACTTCTGCAATGAGCCTGCTCCACCGAGATGTGATGCAGCAATCATTCCTGATTTTGTTATTACAACACCGCTTATTGAGTTTCCTATGAAATGTTCATAATTCTGTAAATGAATACGATTTACCTTAATCAATGTCCTTAGAACTTTCAACTGCAGTTCCCTGGGAAATATTTCGGGATCTGTCTTAAATTTCTTAAGAGTTATTGTTCTATATCCAAGATACTTAAGGGTAGATTCCTCAAACTGCCATTCTCCGAAACAACCTATCTGATTAACAGAAAGCCAATTGTTTCCTGATTCTCTGTAACCAAGGTCACTTATAAATCTGGAAAGTTCTGATTCATAGTGCTTCTTGTTAACTGACTCTGAAAAATATCTTATTTTAAATGTTCCCAATCTAAAATCGATATTCGGAGCGCTACAGATATGAGAGATTAAAATAAAAAAACCTGCAAGAAGTGCTTTTTTCATAATTAAATAAATTAAGAATTATATTCCCTCAAACCAACTGTTTAATTATCTCTGTAAAGGTAAACCATCTATGGACTAATGTCAACAAGGAGAAACAGTTATAAGGGTAAAATGGCTCTTGGATTTCTTTGCTTCATCACAGGAAAACAGACGATTATGCATAATAATTAACGATTAATAAACGAAATGAGACTGTTTGTCAAAATATAGAATACTTTACTGTTAATCTGGATAAAATACGGTTATTCTGAAGCATTTCAATACTACAAAACGTTGTTTATCAGAGTAATACAAATACATAAACCTTATTAATTCAGAATTATTTCTAAAAATGGGATTTTGACTAAATGTCGATTTACTTAGATAAAAAATCGGGATTTTTGATAATTATTAACTATTTGTCTGAGTAGCTTTTAAATAACATCTGTGATTTCTGCGTATCAGCAGACAAGGGTAGGTATAATTACTCCTTTTACAAGTAATGTTTAATCTTGTTCCAGTAGGCAAAAGTCAGTTTGCCTGATCCATTCCATTTTCTGGCTATCTGTTCAAAATTATAAGGACCAGCCTTCTCGGCATAATATAAAAAAATCTTTTCTGACGTTTTGTAGTTAAACAGATCCTTCCTGGCAATATGGCTTCCTGTTCGTTTATTATAATCAATAAGCCTGATTGGTCGTATCTGAAAAATTCCTGCTGCTGCTTCTATGGGATTATAAGCCAGTGTATCACTTTTTGTTTCAACCATTCCGGTTGCAAAAATAAGTCGCTTGTATGGTTCATCAGGAACAAATTCGTAAATTGTCAGTGATTTCCAGCAGGGAGCCGAAACCTTTAATGAAAAGGATAACAATATAAAACCAACAATTATTAATTTTCTAAGAATACTGTACATCGCAAAACGCTGGTTTAAGTGTATATTATAGTCCGGTTTGTTTTAAGTGTTTAATTGCGATTCAATAAAAAACAGGACTTCAAGATAAAAATACAACATAACTATTTGTAAATAAACGAAATTCACTTTCTTTTATAAACATTATTTCAACTGTCTTAACTTTGCTTCTGAAAAGGACAGCGAATCCATATAATATATTATACGGCTGCTATCCTATGGTTTTGGGTCCTGAAATATGTCAGTCCATTAATTTCTGTCATGTCAAGTACTTTAAATCCATGCGATTCAAGTAATCTCGAGAAATCCTTACTGTCAATTTCCACATCGGTCTTTGAATCCAGAAAATTCAGGAATCTTTTGTAAAATCTTGATACCACACTAACTCCTTTTTGAGATTTCCTGTCAGCAAAACAACCGACAAAATTGGTTTTAGGAGATAATCCATTACTAAGAGTATGCAACAAATTATCAAGATGTTTGACAAAATTCAGTTTTTTAAGATTAATTAAAGTGGTCACTTCTTTTAATTCTTCATAATCATAATAATAGTGCAGTTTTGAAGAAAGAACCAATAGGTTGTCCTCATTCGCGAGACCATGCAAATTAAGATAATTCAAAAAGATTTCATCAACCTCAGCAACCTGTTTATCAGGAACCTGATTTTTTTTAATTGCTTCATCAGAAATTTTTGTCCTGAGAAAACTTGTCATCTCTCTTGAATCAGAAGTTATGACCGACCTGTTTAATACTGAAATTCCTTCCATATTTTTGTGTTTGAGTTTCATGGTAAAAGTATGGCTTAATAAGATACCTGTCAAGCAGCTAAAGCCCAATTAGTGGGGAAATGGAATGCCTTTGATAATTCTTCGTCATTGAATTCTGACCGATTAATTACAGGAACAATCAGTTTGCACCGTGAAAAAGGCGCTTCGTCAAAAATGAAGTGAGTTTTATGAAGAAACAGAAGAATATCTGCCTAAACAGATATCGATATTTTATGGAATATAATGATAATCACAACTATACGGGTAATAATGTGTTTAATTCTTAAATCAATTTTAAAAAATTGAATTTTGACTAACAGAATTTAAAAAGTGATAAAAAACTATAAAAGGTCCCGATTATTGAATACTTGATATCTGTTCCTGACGTACGGAACGCTAATTTTAAGTATTAATAAGAATGAACCGCCCCCTGCCTACCCTGCCTACCGGCAGGCAGGCGGCAGGCAGGCTTTAGGGGATTTAGGTTGTCTGTTTGGTCAACACACATTTTCTTAGGCCTCTAATCTTTTCTGATTCAGGGAAACTGTCTGGAAGTTTTTGAATTTGTTTTAACGATTTATCCAGTTTCATCACGAATTCGTGCTTTGCGTTGGTTGACCATTCTTCCTCAAGGTAAACTAGAAGACTATCGAGTTTTCTCATCGTTCTCTTGGAAAGTTTGATTTCTCTCTTCATTAACGATGTTTCTTAATGAAGTCCTCGTAGTCTACAGTTTCTCCATTTTCAACTTCTTCAATTCCTTTAAGGATTTCTTCTTTTTGGGATTGAGGTAAACTATCCCAAAAGTCAACTTTCTTGGAACTTGTGAATATTCGCTTAATGGAGGAAAGGATGCTAGGATTGTCAGTATCTAGTATCATTCTAACAAGTTCCAATTTTTCTGCTGGAATATTCATAGTCTATCCTTTCTGCAAAGTTAAAGATTATTCGATTAAAAGGCAATTATTGTTATCATCGAACCATATTTTACAACGGTTGCTGGTTTGATTAGTGGTGCGTCCATCTAGCGAGCCCGGGGCGAACAATGTTTATAAGAGGAAGTAAATAAAAAACAATCGCAGTAAATAGTTTATTCTTTAATCACCTTAATTGATTTTCTAAAATCCCTGTTATACACTTCGACGATATAAACTCCTTTGGCCATTGTGCTTATATTGATTCTGGTCTG
>JANYIW010000178.1 GCA_025358645.1 Bacteroidales bacterium | reverse complement strand
ATACCTGCATTGTTATCACTGCCAAAGCCTCTCCTTTCAAAACTACTTTTCATACTTAAATATTATCAGGCTTTTTTCTTCTTCCATAAAGCGTAGTAGAGCATTATTAATCCAAAGATAAGCATCAAAATACCCATAATAATATTCACATTGATGCCCAGTGACTTATGATACATTTCGGTGTTTGATATTGTAACAAAACCGAATATTGTAATTAATGTTCCTATGATCGTAAACATGAGACCAATAGGTATTCTTATATCTACCATTTTAATTTCCTCCTACCAAAACAATATTGTTAATACTAGAAAAATTACACTTATAAGGATTGCCAGACCTACAGGACGCTGATACCAGGGCAAATCTTTATCAACTATCGTGCGGGGTGTGAGTGAATATACAAGACCGGCTAGTTCTTCATCAGATTTTTTCTGTTTTGTCAAAAAGGTCAGTCCGATTGTAACAGTTGTACTCACTCCAAAGGCTATTATCGCAGTCCAGAAGTTCTGCGCCATTTCAACAGGGTATGTGTGGAGAGTTGTTATCCAACCACCTTTAACCAGGGACGTTGCTCCGGCTGGTATTGTCAAACCATGGTGTAACAGCGCCAGCAGGAACCCTAAAAGCAAACCGGTAAAAGCGGCGTGACCGGTGGTCCTTTTCCAGAACATTCCAAGGAAAATAACTGCAAAAAGCGGTGCATTGATCAGTGAAAAAATTGTCTGCAGGAAATCCATTATATTCCCGAATTTACTGGCTATATAAGCAGATGCAATACTAAGGAGTATTCCAAAAACGGTGGCAATACGACCAACTTTAAGATAGTGTTTCCCGTCACCTTCTTCGTCACTGGTACGCGGACGGATATAGCTTTGATAGATATCATAAGTCCAGACCGTATTAAAAGCAGATACATTGCCTGCCATTCCCGACATGAAAGATGCAAGTAATGCAGTTATTCCAAGGCCCAGGACACCTGTTGGAAGATATTGTTTCAACAGCATGATGATTGTTAAATTATAATTTAGTCCTCCACCCGGATCAGCAGGTATTACGAATCCTTTGCCGGGATCATGGGAAAGTGCAAGAGCAATAATTCCAGGAACAATTATCAGGAATGGAATAAACATTTTAGGTAAGGCGCCAATAAGAGGAACTTTCCGGGCTGCTGCTTTAGATTCTGCTGCAAATGCCCTTTGAACAATAAGAAAGTTTGTACACCAGTAACCGAATGATAATACAAATCCAAGACCAAACAATATACCAAACCATTCGACACCAAGAGGATTGGCTGAAGCATGACCCGAATACATCCATGTTGATGTATATGCATCAGCTGCATACCCTTTTGATATTGCAATTGGAGCAAGCTGTGCTTTTAATCCAACCCAGCCGCCTACGTCTTTCAAAGCTAAGAACACCAGAGGTAAAAGTCCGATAACAATTATAAAGAACTGAAGAACTTCATTATAAATTGCTGACGATAGTCCTCCCAGATATGTATAACCAAGGACTATCAGGGCTGAAACCCAGAGACTAAGGTTAAAATCCCATCCAAGGACATTCTCCATGAGGAGAGCCAGAGCGTACATTGATATTCCTGAAGCAAGGACAGTCATTAAGGCAAACAGAATTGCATTCAATCCCCGTGTCTTCTCATCATACCTTAGTTTAAGGAATTCAGGTACCGATCTTGCTTTTGAGCCGTAATAGAACGGCATCATGAACAGGGCGAGAAAAATCATTGCCGGTATTGCACCGATCCAGTAAAAGTGAGTCGTCAGCATACCATACTTCATACCTGAACCTGTCATCCCCATAACCTCCAGGGCTCCCAGGTTAGTTGAAATAAATGCTAATCCAGCTACCCAGGCAGGCATTGATCTTCCGGCCTCAAGAAATGCATTGGCATTTTTCATGAATTTTCTCAGGAACCAGCCGATACCCAGTACAAATAAAAAGTAGATTATCATTATCAGATAATCTATCCAGCTCAAGTCAACTCTCATAGTTAAAGGTTTTTAGATTTCTATTCATTATTATTTTCAGTTCTTTCCAAACGATAAAAGATAATTCAACGATGTGAGTAAAAATACATTTTATGATCGGTTTTTAAATAAAAATCAGAATTAATTTTATTTTTTGAAACGTAATTTAATAATAACACCTACAGCTGGCGGCTCTGAAAGACCAAAAGATTATATTTGCTGAAAGAAACCGGTGAAAACAAGATACTTCATATTTATCTCATACAAAGGCACTTCTTATCATGGTTGGCAGATTCAACCTAATTCAGTGACTGTTCAGAAGATCCTTGAAGAAGCATTGAGTGTAGTTCTTAATGAAAAAATATCCACTATTGGTGCTGGAAGAACAGATGCAGGTGTTCATGCAATGTACTTCTGTGCCCATTTTGAAAGTATTTCACCCGAACTTATGATAGTCAGAAACCTTATTTTCAGACTCAATCAATATCTGCCTGATGATATTTCAGTCAGTTCTTTAAAGAAGGTAGTTCCCGATGCAAACGCAAGGTACAGCGCTATTTCAAGGACATACAAATATTATGTTTCCAGAATAAAAGATCCGTTTTTTAATAATTCGAGCTGGTACCTTCATGGTAATATTGATATTGGGGCGATGAATCAGGCATGCGACTTATTATATCGTCACGCTGACTTTACCAGCTTCAGCAGGCTTCATTCAGGTACGAAATCAAATATCTGCAAAATTTATAAATCCAGCTGGAAGGAATCGGATAGCCGTCTGGTGTTTACAATAAAAGCTGATCGTTTTCTCAGAAATATGGTCAGAGCTATTGTAGGTACAATGGTCGACATCGGTTTTGGAAAGATGGATCTCAAAGAATTTGAAGAGATCATTCTTGCCAAAGATCGCTGCAAAGCCGGAAAATCAGCACCCGCGAAAGGTTTGTTTCTGGTAGATATTGAGTATCCGGAAGAGATATTTATATAGCTTTTACCCCACCTCCCAAATGGGGGGCTTTGTTGGTTTGAAAACTATTGAAATCTTCTATCCCCCCATTTAGGGGGCAAGGGGTGTATAAGTCTAGTATTCATCCGGCAATTCCTTCAACTGAGCTAAGCTGAAGACAGGTCCATCCTTGCAAACATAAACTTTACCTACATTACAGCGGCCGCATTTTCCAAAACCGCATTTCATGCGATTCTCGAGGGTTGTATAAATATTTTCATCTGCGAATCCAAGCTTTGCAAGTACCGGAAAAGTATATTTTATCATTACAGGAGGTCCGCATACTATAGCAATTGTATCTTTTGATGATGGTGCAATTTTCTCGACTATTGTGGGTACAAAACCAATTTCTCCACTCCAGTCAGGAGATTCGCCACCAGGATCGACAGTTGTAATCAGTTTAACATCTTTTCTAAGCTCCCAGTCCTTAAGTTCCTCTTTGTAAACCAGATCCTTAACGGTTCTGGCACCATAAATAATCGTGACATCTTTGAAATTTTCTCTTAGATCCAAAGCGTTCCAGATTACACATCGCATAGGAGGTAAAGCAATTCCCCCTGCTATAAAAAGAAGACTGTTCCCTTTCCATTCATCGATAGGAAATACATTGCCATAAGGACCTCTGAAACCTATTATACTCCCCTCTTCGCAACCTGAAAGGGCATTTGTAACTTTACCTGTCTGTCTGAATGTACATTCAATATAACCTTTACGTGTCGGAGTTGAAGCGATACAAAAAGTTGATTCACCTACTCCGTAAACCGAATATTCTCCAAACTGTCCGGCCTTGTAAGAAAACTTATCCTGATCAGCTTCATTTACAAATTTCAGCATGAAAGTTTTTACTCCGGGAGCCTCATAAGTGATTCTCTCGATCCTCATTGGGTAAGGCATATACAAATTGTCCATCATAAGGTAACCTCCTGAATTGAAATTAAATTTTCTAAAATATTCATATCAGCAGGACATGCCCTGGAACAACGACCACAGCCAGTGCAGCCAAAAACTGACAATCGCTCCGGCATGTACGAAAACTTATGCATGATCCGCTGTCTCCATCTTGCCGACTGAATCGCGCGTGGGTTATGTCCCGAAGTATGGAGAGTAAAATGCGAAAAACCACAGGAATCCCAGCATCGTATCCTTGAACCGCTTTTTCCATGTGCTTCATCCTGGATATCAAAACAGGCACAAGTCGGACAGACATAAGCACACGCTCCGCATCCCAGACATATGAGAGATTGATCATTCCACACTTTACTCTCAAAAAATTTATCTAATTTTTCGCTGATCTCTTTATTATTAAATCGAACCGGCACAACTGCAAGAAATTTCTCTTTTTCAGCTATCTCTGATTTTTCGAAAAGATCAGGCGCCATTAAAACAACTGTAATCCCTTTATCAGTCAGAATTTCAGCAAGATAATCTCCATCTTCTCCCATACGGGTGAATAATATATCGCTGCCAGCGGTATTTCCGGGAGTGCCACCAACGGATGTGCAGAAACAATATTCATCCGATTTATTACAGCTGAATCCAAAAACTGTCACCTGTAATAAACGGCTATTATAGATTTCATCTTTATAATCCCAATTGAAAATTGAACTCAACGCTCCTATTCCTACAGCATCACAAGGTCTTACTCCCCAAAGAATTACTCCAGGAAGATTTTCCAGATCAATTCCTTTAACAACCAGTCCATCTTTACCCTTTGAATAATCGAGGATTTTTTCGGTGCGTGGAAAAGCTATATCTTTTGATGACTCGGTAGTCTGAATATGCCCCGTTGAAATCATTGCAAAACTTTCTGCATCCCTGAAAGTGGTCTTCCCGTTTTTTAAGAAAGGAGCGTAAATTTTTTTACTGTTCTGCTTTAAGATATCGAAAAGCTTTTCCAGCGAGTCTCTCCTGACTAATCGCTTATCAATATTCATATCTTAATGTATAAAATTTTCTTTATCATCAGGTTTATATGTTGACATGAGATGATCGCCTTTAAGCGAAGGCTGATAACCACCAAAGTGTTCCTTTGCATCTTCCAGCATTTTCTTGGTAAGCAGGTTAATAGGAATAGAAAGCGGACATGCATTATAACACGCATCACAATCTATGCAACGACCTGTGAGATGCATCGCACGCATAATATGCCACTCGAGATTTCCAAGTTCGTGTGAAGGAACAGGTATCCACTGAGGCTGGTTAAAATCAACTGTACAACGGTGGCAGTAACACATTGGACATGCGGCACGGCAGGCGTAACATTTAAAGCATGGAGCCAGCTCATCGATCCAGAATTTCCACCGTTCAGCCTGGGTCATCTTTCCCAGTTTGTCAAGCATTTCTTTGTTGCGTGCATCGATTTCGATCTGATATTGATGCACAAATGTCTCAACTTCAACGAGATTAGCGAATTCAATTAATTTGCTTTCAGCTGTAATGCCAAGTACAAGAAGATTATTATCATTTACCTGAAATTCGGAAGCAAGTTGAATTATACTTCGCATTACAGGTAAGGTGGCTGCGATAGCCATTTTTCCCTTTTCTTTTATTTCCTTTTTGGTAATATAGACTGCAAGGTTCTGAACACAACGACTGTCAAAAATTAACTTACCGGCATCTTCAGCTTTTTCGACAAAAAGCGCTCGTGTCTTATTCCCAATCCCCTGTTCATAACCAATCACAACCCTAACTGCAGAGGTTTCTATAAGCTCTTTAGCACGTTTAATTAAATCAACCATGGTTAACCTCCTTTTCAGGATATTTAGCAACTTTTTTATAATCCGTATAAGGTCCTTTTGCACGGATTGAGGCAACTGTGGAATTTACAATATCGGCCCATTTGGCTCCTTCAGCTGCCGATACCCAGGAAAATTTAATACGTTCAGTATCAATTCCTATGAAATCGCATAATGACCTGAACATTATCCATCTCCTTCTAGCATGAAAGTTACCAGAGGTATAATGACAATCGTTGGGATGACAACCAGATACGATAATACCGTCTGCACCCTCATCAAAGGATTTAAGTAACAACATATAATCTATGCGTCCTGTACACGGAAACCTGATAATGCGAACATTTGAAGCATATTTGATACGGCTGGTACCGGTCAGGTCTGCTCCGGCGTAGGTGCACCAGTTACAGACGAAAGCAACAATTTTTGGTTCAAATTCAGCCATCAATACTAAATATTAATATTCATTTAATAGAGCCATAACTTCACTATACATCTGCTCGTGTGTATAGCCCTGTATATCAATTGATTTTGTCCTGCAGAATGCGACACATGTACCACAACCCTGACAGAGTCCGGGATTTACTTTTGCTATTGATTTGATAAGGTCACCAGTGCGGTTTTTGATCTCTTCCTTCTCAATCGCCTGATAAGGACAGGCAGATACGCAAAGGAAACACCCTACACATGATGAATAAACCGGAGCAGCCTGACGGTTGACGACAGCAATAATAGGTTCGCGGGTAAGCTCATCCTGTGAGAATAATCCTGCGACCTTAACCGCGGCGCCCGATGCCATAGCTACTGATTCGGGAATGTCGCGTGGCGCCTGACAAGAACCTGCAAGAAAGATACCTCCCGTATTTGTTTCCACGGGTTTCAGTTTGGGATGCGCTTCAGCAAAGAACTTATATGGATCATAAGATATATGTAATTTTTGTGCAAGCTCTTCAGCGCCTTCATTGGCAACTCCAGCGGTAGCCAGGACAACCATATCTGCTTCAATTTCTACGGGCATTGCATTCAGCAGAGTATCTACACCACTCACTATCAACTTGCCATTCTTTTCGTAAATTTTTGAAACCCTTCCCCGTATGTAATTTACACCATCATCTTCAATTGCTCTTCTGACAAATTCCTCGTACATCTTTCCTCCTGCCCTGATATCCATATAGAATACGTAGGATTTTCCGGAATGCACTTTATGCTGATACAACATAGCATGTTTGGCTATATACATACAGCAGATCTTAGAGCAATAAGGAATACCTTTTGCCGGATCGCGCGAACCAGCACATGCCAGGAATACTATTTTCTCAGGAATCTTACCATCTGATGGTCTCCTGATCTCACCAAGCGTTGGACCCGAAGCTGATGCAAGCCGTTCAAACTGGAGTCCCGTAATAACATCCGCATATTTCCCATAGCCATATTCAGGGAAGAAATCAGGTCTTTTTACAGCGAATCCGGTCGCAACTACAATTGCACCGACTTCAACTTCAACAATCTGATCTTCCTGGTCAAAGCGTATTGCCCCGGTAGGACAAACTTTTTCGCAAATTTTGCACTTACCTTTAGTATAGTAGGTACAATGAATTCTATCTATTACAGGTTTATTTGGAACGGCTTGCGGAAAAGGAACATATATTGCAGTCCTGTTACCAAGTCCTTCGTTGAATTCGCTTGGTATTTTCTTTGTCGGACATTTGGTAGTACAAAGACCACAGCCGGTACAAAGTTTCTCATCAAGACTTTTTGATTTCTTCCTTATTTTGGCTTTGAAATTACCAATGAATCCCTCGAGACTTTCAAGCTCGGCATAAGTATATAATGTTATATTCGGATGTTGAGCCACTTCTACCATCCTGGGTGTCAGGATACACTGCGAACAGTCGAGCGTGGGGAATGTTTCTGACAGTTGCGACATGTGGCCACCTATTGATGGGTCTTTCTCAATGAGTATCACTTTATGACCGGTATTTGCAATATCAAGACTTGCCTGAATTCCTGCAATACCGCCTCCAATAACAAGAGCGGTCTTTGTGACAGGCACTTTAATTGAATTAAGCGACTGGTTGTATTTGACTTTTTCAACCAGAATCCTTACCAGGTCAATTGCCTTTTCCGTTGTGGCTTCTCCTTTTTCGTGAACCCAGGAACAATGTTCCCTGAGGTTGGCCATTTCACACATATAGGGATTTAACCCTGCTTCTGCACATACTTTTCTGAATGTAGGCTCATGCATTCTTGGCGAACAGGCTGCGACAACTACCCCGGTAAGCCCCTTTTCAGCGATAGCGTTCTTTATAATACTTTGTCCGGGATCGGAACACATGTACTTATAATCAACGCTGAAAGCTACACCATCATATTTGCCAACAGTTGCGGCAACCTTTTCACAATCAACTGTTGAACTTATATTCTCCCCGCAATGACAGACAAATACTCCAATTTTTGACATCTAATTGCTTGATATACTAATTAATAATTAAACTTTTTTCTTCTGCTTTTATAACCCCCTTTCTTATTTCCCCCAAGGGGGAAAAGGTTGTTTCACTCCTTCCCCCGTGAGGGAAGGTTGGGAAGGGGGTAAATCGTGTCAAAGAATCATTAACTTATCGTTATTTTTTTAATTAAACTGATACTTTTACAAAATGCCTCTGTAGACCCAAAGTCTTTCTGTCGAGACCAATAGCAAGACCGATAGCCTGGGTTATATAAAGTACAGGAATATCTACTTTTTCACCAAGATATGAGTTAATGGCATCCCGGCGCATATCGAGGTTCGAATGACACATCGGGCAAGCAACTATAATGGCTTCAGCCCCCCTGTCTTTAGCGTCGCCCATTATCTTGCCGGAGAGTCTGCCAACAGAGCTGGTTCTTGAAACTGACAAGCCGGCTCCGCAACATTCCGTTTTGAATGCCCAGTCAATAGGAGTTGCTCCTGCTTTTAACATCAGTGCGTCCATGGACTGAGGATCTTCCTCACGGTCAAATTTCAGGATCTCATGTGGTCTCACAAGCAGACAACCATAATAACATGCCACTTTATGATCAAATGGCTTTACCACCTTTCCTTCAAGGTTTGGTATGATATATTTGTCAAGCATCTGTACTATATTTAAAACATTCACTGATCCGGTATATGCAAGATCATTTGCTTCAGTCACTACAGCTTTAAGAGCCGGGTTTTCTGATAGCTCATGTTTCGTTACCGTTAATCTGCTGTAACAGGCTGCACATGGAACAACTAATTCCGTCAGTCCCTGTTTTTCAGCAAGAGAAAGTATCCTTGCAGGAAGCGCCAGAGAAAGTTCTTTATTCATGTTATGTGCGGCTGTTGCCCCGCAGCAATTCCAATCTTTAATTTCCTCAAGATGTATATCGAATGCTTCTGCAACGGCAAGGACAGACTCAGCGTATTCACGTGAGGATCCTTTAAGGGAACAACCTGGATAAAATCCGAGAGTCATATATTTAGTTTTTATTCTTTTTGTTAGCTTTTCTGAAAATTGAAGCAACACCTGACCGGTCTTTTATTAACTCAGGAATAATATTCAACTTGCCACGTTTCATCATTTTTGGTGCGAGAGCAAGGTCATCAAGAATTTTTAATGTTCTGGCTTTATAGTCAACAAACAATCCGATTTCATAAAGTCGTCCGGTATATTTAATTGAGTCAAGAAAAGATTTATGAAAGGCAATAATTTCTTTTGCTTTTGGGTCAGATTTTTTTTCATTTAATGATTTTTCTCTGAGAAAATCCATCATTTTGGGAATATCAATACTCATCGGGCAACGGGAAAAACACATTTCGCAGGTAAGACATACCCATATTGATAAAGATCGCAATACTTTATCTTCAAGGTCGGGATTTCCTGTCTGCAACATCCTCATAATTACACTCGGGGGATAATCCATCTCTTCAGAAAGAGGACAGCCTGCTGAACATTTTCCGCATTGGTAGCAATGACTAACCTTAACATCAGTATGTCCCAATACTTCCCCTCCCAGTCCGGAAATTCCGGAATGATGTGAATCTGAACTCATAATTATTTTAGTTATGCTGAATATGAATTATATTTATTAAAACATACGAAAGTAACTATTATTGCAGTTCTAATAACATGAAAAATGTCATATTAAGAACTTATAAAATCACTGATTTCCTTTTCAGGTTGTAACATGCATCAAATCTGTGAAATAAATAACAGTACAAATTTCAGAAATGTGACAAATATCATTAATAACAATTGTTAATCATTTCACAAAACAAAAAAAAAATCTATTTTTGTGCGGCTTTAACCTAACCTAATTCCGAGTTCTATGAATAATGAGTGGTTAATCTTGTTTTTTCTTGTAGGGGCCATTTTTGTAGGGGTTGTTCTAATCTTTTCTGGCATCGTAGCTCCAAAATCAACTAATCCCCAGAAATTTGATCCGTATGAATGTGGTATACCCACAGAAGGAGTCACATGGCTCCAGTTTAATGTTGGGTATTATCTTTTTGCCATTTTATTTCTTGTATTTGATGTAGAGACAGTCCTTGTATTTCCCTGGGCTGTTGTGATGAAGGAAACAGGAATGGCTGCATTTATCGAAATAATTATTTTCTTTTTCATACTGGGTTTAGGATTATTATATGCCTGGAAAAAACACGCACTGATATGGGAATAAAAGGAATGAAGAGAGAAGAGTTTGAGGATAATGAAAGCCTTGATCTTCTTAATGCATCCGGCACCAATATTCTGTTAACCACAATTGATGACGTTATTAACTGGGGAAGAAAGAATTCTCTGTGGCCTCTGACTTTTGCTACCAGATGCTGTGGGATTGAAATGATGGCTGCAGGAGCTGCAAGGCATGACTTTGCCCGGTTCGGGATGGAAGTCTATAGGGCCAGTCCCCGTCAGGCCGATGTTATTGTTGTCGCCGGTACAATTGTGCATAAAATGGCGCCGGTTTTAAAACGGCTATACGATGAGATGGCTGAACCGAAGTATGTAGTGGCGATGGGCGCATGTGCAATTTCAGGTGGTCCTTTTTTCCTCAATTCATATAGTGTTGTTAAAGGAGTCGAGCATGTAATCCCGGTCGATGTTTATGTCCCCGGATGCCCACCTCGTCCGGAAGCTCTGTTATACGGCATGCTTCAACTTCAGCGTATGATTGAAACGGAGACCATTAAATCAAGAAAAGCAAGGAATATCTCACACGATTATAAATAATCACCCGGTAATTTCGGAAATCCGATCATCAATGGACAAAATACAACTAGGAGAATTTATTAAATCGCTTGCCAGCGATCTGGAGATTAAGGAAGGTAAACAATATCTTGAAGTGACAGTGCCCCCTTCAATGTTATATCAGCTGGCCAGACAACTGAGAGAAAAGGAAGAAGCACAATTTGATTTTCTGTTTTGTCTTTCAGGAGTTGATTATGGGAGTGATCTTGGAGTTGTTTACCACCTGCGATCGACAATATATGATCATGTTGTGGTACTAAAAACCCGGACCTCCGACAGGGAACATCCCCAATTGGATTCAGTAGCTGATATATGGCTGACTGCTAATTTTCACGAGAGGGAAGTATTTGATCTTCTTGGGATTAAATTTAAAAATCATCCTGACCTTCGAAGACTGTTCCTTGACAATTCATGGGGTTTCCCATTAAGGAAGGACTATGTTGATGATATAAATATCGTTTACAAGTAATTTATGGAAGAAAAGGAAATTATCACTACTCCTGATGAAGAACAGGAATATGTTATAAATATGGGTCCGCAGCATCCATCAACTCACGGAGTGCTGAGACTTTTGGTTTCCCTGAAAGGTGAAAAAGTAAAAAGTATTCAACCACATGTGGGATATATTCACAGTGGAATTGAAAAGATGTGCGAAAGCATTACCTATCCGCAGATTATACATCTCACCGACAGAATGGATTATATCTCTGCGCATATAAACAATGAAGCAGTATGCCTTAATGTCGAAAAAGCTCTGGAAATTGATATTCCTGACAGAATAAAAGTGATACGTACAATCATGTCTGAACTTACCCGACTTCAGTCACATCAGCTCTGGTGGGCATGTTTCGGGATGGATCTGGGCGGATTGACTTGTTTTTTTTATGGATTACGCGACAGAGAAAAAATTCTTGACATATTTGAGGAAACCTGTGGAGGACGAATGATTGTAAGTTATAATTGCCCGGGTGGATTGATGTATGATATTCATCCTAACTTTCAGAAAAGGGTAAAGGACTTTATCAAGTATTTCAGAAAAATATTGCCTGAATATGATCAGTTGCTTACAGGCAATGTGATCTTTCACGAACGAAGCAGAGGCATAGGAAAACTAACCAAAGAGGATGCTATCTCATTTGGAGTTACCGGTCCTACGGGAAGGGCCTCAGGATTCTCATGCGATGTCAGAAAACATGAGCCATACAGTGCTTATGACAGGGTTCAGTTCAAAGAGATACTCCACACCGAGGGTGATACATTTGCAAGGTACATTGCACGTATCGATGAGATGTGGGAATCAATGAATATCATCGAACAATTGATAGATAATATACCTGAGGGCCCATTTGCAGTAAAAATGAAACCAGTGATAAAACTGCCTGAAGGTGAATATTATCAAAGAGTTGAAACAGCACGCGGCGAGCTGGGTGTTTATATTATAAGTGACGGCAATAAAAATCCTTATCGTGTAAAATTCAGATCTCCTAACTTCTCAAATCTCTCTGTGCTTAACCATATTGCAAGTGGTTTCAAAATAGCTGACCTTGTTGCAATAGGAGGCTCGCTTGATTTGATTATACCGGATATTGACAGGTAAGGGAAGACACAATGCAAAATGCAAAATGCAAAATGCAAAATGCAAAAGTAAAAAGTAAAAAGTAAAAGACAACAAGACTTCAAAACTTCAAGACAAAAGTGAAAAATTAACCGTTAAAATATATGCTACCTGATATTGTCGCTCTGACTACTTCCCCTTCGCTATCAGTTCCATGGTGGAAAGTCGTCTACGATTTTTCCTCTCTTACTGAATGGATAGACGCAAGTCTTCACAACTATATGTCTCCATTCTGGACTACAATTACAGAGATGCTGATAATAGGAGTTTTAATCCTGTTATTCTATGCAGTTATCGGCCTTTTTCTGGTTTATGCAGAAAGGAAAGTTTGTGCTTTCATGCAGAACAGACTTGGACCTAACAGAGTCGGCCCTTTCGGGATTTTCCAGACTATTGCTGACCTTTTCAAACTACTTTTCAAAGAGCTGATCCCAATAAAGAATGCCGATGGATTTCTCTTTAACCTCGCTCCTTTCATTGTTATTATAGCATCATTTATGGCTATAGCTGCTATTCCCTTTGCAAAGGGGTTGCACGCTATTGATCTTAATATAGGAGTATTATATGTCATGGCTGTTTCAGCTATGGGAGTAATAGGAGTATTATTAGCCGGCTGGTCGAGTAATAATAAATATTCCCTGATTGGGGCAATGCGAAGCGGGGCACAGATTGTAAGCTATGAATTATCGGTAGGTCTGTCAATTATTACAATTATTATTCTGGCAGGATCAATGCAGTTATCGGTAATTGTTGAAGCTCAACGAGATGGATGGTTTATTTTCAAAGGTCATATTCCGGCATTTATAGCATTCATAGTTTTTCTTATTTCCAGTACAGCCGAGACAAATCGTGGACCATTTGACCTTGCGGAAGCGGAATCAGAACTTACGGCAGGATATCACACTGAATATTCGGGTATAAAATTCGCCTTTTTTTTCCTTGCCGAGTATATCAACATGTTTATTGTTGCATCGATAGCTGCAACAGTTTTTCTTGGAGGATGGATGCCATTTCATGTTGGCCACTGGGTAGGTTTTAATTATATTATGGATTTCATTCCGCCTTTCATCTGGTATATAGGAAAAACATTCTTTGTAATCTTCCTTATGATGTGGTTCAAATGGACATTCCCCCGACTGAGAATTGATCAGTTACTTACGCTGGAATGGAAGTACTTATTGCCGATCAATCTTGTTAATGTATTGATTATGGCATTTATAGTCCTTATGGGCTGGCATTTTTAATAGTAAAGAACAATAATTATTTATCTCTGAATGAGAAGCATAATAAATTATCTGAAGGAAATAATATTTGGGGTTTGGTCACTTCTGAAAGGTATGAAAGTCACAGGATCATACTTCTTCAGACCAGGCACAATTGTGACTCAAAAATACCCCAGCAACAGGAAAGATCTTGTCATGTTCGACCGGTTCAAAGGGGAAGTGGTAATGCCTCACAATGAAAAAAATGAACACAAGTGCACGGGTTGTGGGATTTGCGAATTGAATTGCCCAAATGGCACAATTGAAATAATCTCAAAAACAATCATTACTGAGGATGGAAAGAAGAAAAAGGCTATCGACAAACACATCTACCGATTAAGCATGTGTACCTTCTGCGCTTTGTGCGTTAAGACCTGTCCTTCAAATGCACTCGCCTTTTCTCAGAAATTTGAACACGCTGTATTCAACAGGGCGCTTTTGATAAAAACATTAAATAAACCCGGTTCACAACTAATGAAAGGAGTTGAGTGATGGTCTCTAATCAGATTATGTTTATTCTTTTTTCCGCGATGATTATTGTCTTTTCAATCCTGACAGTTACCAGTCGCAAAATCCTGAGAGCAGCAGTTTATCTTCTGTTTGTTCTGGTGTCAACATCAGGTCTTTATTTCATGCTGAATTATCAGTTTCTTGCAGCAGTACAGCTTACTCTTTATGCAGGCGGGATTGTTGTTCTGATCATCTTCTCAATACTTCTGACAAGTCATATAAGTCAGAACTTTGAATCTTCAGGTTGGAAGAAAAATATATTTTCAGCAATTGCAGCTTTGACCGGAGCTATACTGGCTATAATAACGATTCTGGAGTATGGCTTTACAGCAAGCACCGAGGCAGCACAACTGGTAGATATGAGATTAATCGGAAAAAGCCTTTTGTCAGTTGATTATGATGGATATGTGCTTCCTTTCGAGGTAATATCGATATTACTTCTTGCAGCGATGGTTGCAGCGATAGTGATCGCAAAAAAAGGAGCTCCAAAAAAGATCGTGTTACCAAAATTAAATCAGGAATAATATGAATTCAGGAATACCAATACAATATTTTTTAATTCTGGCAACTCTAATGTTCTTCACGGGAGTTTACGGCTTCCTGACACGCAGGAATCTTATAACAATACTCATGTCAGTGGAACTGATTTTAAATTCAGTAAATATAAATTTTCTGGCTTTCAACAGATACCTCTATCCGCATAAGCTGGAAGGTATGTTTTTCAGTCTGTTTATAATTGCTGTTGCAGCTGCCGAAGCTGCAGTTGCAATAGCTATAATAATTAATATATACAGACGCTTTGCAACAATAAATGTAGAAGAGGTTAATGAAATGAAATACTAATCGGTTTGCGGTATGTGGTGTGTGGTTACTATAGAAATATCTTAATATGATAAATTTCAGTTATACAATTTGGATTCCCCTGTTACCTTTCTTAATGTTTCTTCTGCTGGGATTGGCAGGGCATAAGCTTAAACCAAAGCTCTCGGGTTTACTTGGAACAGGTGGATTAGGTCTGATTACAATACTATCCTATATAACAGCATACAGATACTTTTTTACAAGTGAAAAGGTAAATGGTGCATATCAGAAAATTATAGCTTCGAATTTTACCTGGCTCCAGTTTACCGATAAGCTGCACATAGATATGGGTGTATTGCTTGACCCTATTTCGGTTATGATGCTTGTTGTAATAACTACTGTTTCATTCATGGTTCATATATACAGCCTTGGTTATATGAAGGGTGAAAAAGGATTTGAACGTTTTTTTGCGTTTCTTTCTCTATTCAGCTTCTCAATGCTGGGATTGGTTTTAGCAACGAATATTTTCCAGATGTATATCTTCTGGGAACTTGTTGGTGTCTCTTCTTTCCTGCTTATAGGATTTTATTACCAGAAACCATCAGCAGTAAGAGCTTCAAAAAAAGCATTCATAGTTACACGCTTTGCAGATCTGGGATTTCTTATTGGTATCCTGATTTTATCATTTAATACCAAAACATTTGATTTCATAACTCTCACTGATCCAATGGGAACAGCCATTGCTCAGGGTGGCGGTATTGCATTCCTTGGTCTTTCGGTGATGACCTGGTCTATGATATTTGTATTTATGGGAGGTGTTGGTAAATCGGCAATGTTTCCATTTCATATCTGGCTTCCTGATGCAATGGAGGGCCCTACACCTGTTTCAGCCCTTATCCATGCAGCAACCATGGTTGTGGCAGGTGTATATCTTGTTGCAAGGATGTTCCCTATCTATGCTTTATCAGCGCCGGTAGCGCTCAATGTGGTTGCTTATGTCGGAGCTTTTTCTTCACTTTTTGCCGCAGTCATTGCCTGTACACAGACTGACATTAAAAGAGTTTTAGCTTATTCTACTATGTCGCAGATTGGATATATGATGCTTGCACTGGGAGTATCCGGTTATGGCGGACATGAAGGTTTAGGATACATGGCATCAATGTTCCATTTGTTTACACATGCAATGTTTAAAGCATTGCTCTTCCTGGGAGCAGGTGCAATAATTCATGCTGTTCACAGTAATTACATGACTGAAATGGGCGGGCTTCGTAAATATCTGCCGATCACACACATTACTTTTTTAATTGCATGCCTCACTATTGCAGGAATTCCTCCATTATCGGGGTTTTTCAGCAAAGATGAAATACTCGCGGCAGCATTCCATAGTAATAAAATTCTGTTCGCGGTCGAATATGCAGTCGCCGGCCTTACGGCATTTTACATGTTCAGACTTTATTTCAGTGTTTTCTGGGGAAAAGATACACACTATTCTCATGAACCACATGAGGCTCCTGCGACGATGACAATACCTTTAATTATACTTGCTGTCGGATCGGTAGTAACAGGATTTATTCCTTTTAATAAGCTGGTTACTTCTGATGGAAAGATCTTCGAAAGTGAACTCGAATTGATGATTGCCATACCTTCGGTTTTGATAGGTTTACTCGGAATTGGAATTGCTTATGTTATGTACAGAAAAGAAAGTGCAATACCCGATAAACTGGCAGCAACGTTTAAGTATAGTTATAAATGGGCTTACAATAAGTTTTACATGGATGAATTGTATCTTTTTATTACAAAAAAGATCATCTTCAGATATATAGCTGAGCCGGTTGCATGGTTCGACCGCCATGTAGTTGATGCTACAATGAATGCGATTGCAACTGTAACTCAGGGTGTCTCTTACAGAATAAGAGGATTTCAATCGGGTCAGTTACAGAAATATGCTGTTGTTTTCATTACAGGGGCAATAATGCTTTCAATATTATTTATTTATCTGTGGAAATAACTGATAATTTAGAAAAAGATTTTTAATTATGGATATTTTATCACTGTTTGTAGTAATTCCGGTCTTAACAATAACTGCTATCCTGCTGTTGAAAGATACACGTCAGGTTCGTCTGGTCTCAGCTTTTGGAATGGGGCTGCAATTATTAATGGCTGCTGTTCTTGTGTACCTTTATCTTTCTGCCCGTCATGCCGGGAATATTGATGAGATGTTATTTGTAAAGGACTATCTATGGTTTAAAAGTCTTAACATTCATTACGCGGTTGGTGTCGATGGGATATCTGTTGCAATGATATCACTCACCTCACTGGTCGTCTTTGCCGGGATCTTTGCGTCATGGGAAGTTGAGATTCTCAAAAAAGAATTTTTTATTTCTCTGATCCTTCTTGCAACAGGGGTTTTTGGATTTTTTATCTCGATCGATCTTTTTACAATGTTCCTGTTTTATGAACTGGCAGTCATTCCAATGTATCTGTTAATCGGAATCTGGGGAAGCGGACCAAAAGAATATTCGGCAATGAAACTGACGCTCATGCTTATGGGTGGATCTGCACTTCTTCTGGTAGGTTTACTCGGAATTTATTTTAATTCTTCCCCAGACAAAAATCAGCTCACATTTAATATTCTTGAGATTTCAAAAGTCGTGATCCCACTACCTGCCCAGAGAATGTTTTTCCCTCTGACATTCATGGGATTTGGTGTACTTGGCGCATTATTCCCTTTTCATACATGGTCGCCTGACGGACATGCCTCTGCGCCTACCGCGGTTTCAATGTTACATGCAGGAGTTCTGATGAAACTCGGAGGATATGGAGCTTTCAGGGTAGCTATTTTTCTTATGCCTGAAGCAGCTCATGAATTATCATGGATATTTATTATTCTTACTTCTATCAGCGTCATTTACGGCGCATTTGGAGCCATTGCACAGAAGGACCTTAAATATATCAATGCCTATTCCTCAGTTAGTCATTGCGGCCTTGTGCTTTTTGCTGTATTGATGATGAATCAGACAGCTATGACCGGAGCAATAATACAGATGATCTCACATGGTCTGATGACAGCACTATTCTTTGGTCTAATAGGGATGATCTATGGCCGTACTCATACCAGAATGATATCTGAGATGGGCGGATTGATGAAGGTAATTCCATTTTTATCTGTTTGCTATGTAATTGCAGGTCTCGCCTCTCTTGGCCTTCCGGGACTAAGTGGATTCGTTGCGGAAATGACAATTTTCGTCGGCGCGTTCCAACATCCTGAGCTATTTTACCGGATTGTGACCATTATAGTCGTTTCTTCTATAGTTATTACTGCCGTTTATATCCTGAGAGTAATTGCAATTTTATTACTCGGTCCAACTACAAATGAGCATTTTGAACATCTTCCGGATGCAAAATGGTTTGAAAAAATATCGGTTATAACTCTTATAGGGTCAGTAGCTGCAATTGGGCTGGCACCTTTCTGGCTATCAACAATGATTGGTACAAGTATGCATCCGATTATTGAAAGGATTCTTGCTCTTAACCCATTTTGATCTGTCTATTTATTAATGTTTTGGATAATATTAAAATATGAGCCTAGGTACTTTTTTAATAATGCGTCATGAACTGTTGCTGATTGCAGCAGCTCTAATAGTATTGATTGCTGAGATCTTCTGGAATCCTGATAAAAAAAGCAGTATAAGTCTTTTTTCAATAATCCTTTTCGGGGTTATAACGATTATTGGCTTCCTTCCTTCTCCTGCAGGTCCACTCTTTGGAGGAATGTATGTTTCATCCGGAACCAGGCTTCTTATGAAGAATATTCTGAATATAGGTGCGCTAATTGTATTTATTCAGTCTGTTACATGGCTTAAAAAAGAAGAGAATTCCGAAAAAATAAGTGAGTATTTTCTACTGCTCATTTCAACACTTGTCGGAATGAACTTCATGATTTCAGCTGGTCATTTTTTAATTTTCTATATTGGAATTGAGCTTGCTATCATCCCAATAGCAGCTCTTGCAGCCTACGATCGCTATAAAAACAAATCCGCTGAAGCTGGTATTAAACTTATATTAACATCTGCATTATCATCTGGTGTTATGCTTTATGGCTTATCAATGATCTATGGAACTACAGGAACCATGTATTTCAGCGAAGTTGCTTCACTCTTTGGAAATACAAGTCTTCAGATACTCGGCTTTATCTTCTTTTTTGCCGGAATGGCTTTTAAAATATCAATCGTTCCTTTCCATCTCTGGACAGCCGACGTGTATGAAGGGTCACCAGTAAATATAACATCATATCTTTCTGTAATTTCGAAAGGGGCAGCCATATTTATCTTAATGATAATTCTTTTCAAAGTCTTTCCAATTATAATGGGTACCTGGCAGAAAACAATTTTTGTTACTTCGGTACTCACGATGACTATTGGTAATCTTTTTGCAATTCGTCAACAGAATCTCAAACGGTTCCTTGCATTTTCGTCAATCTCCCAGGCAGGGTATATTCTATTGGGTTTAATTGGAGGAAATCAGCTGGGGATGGCTTCAGTAATGTATTATATCCTTGTATACATATTTTCAAATCTGGGTGCTTTTGGTGTGGTGACTGCTATTTCAAACGCCACAGGAAAGGAGAATATCGATGATTATAATGGTCTTTATCAGACTAATCCAAAGCTAAGTCTGATAATGACTCTGGCATTGTTCTCTCTTGCAGGTATACCTCCGGTGGCAGGATTTTTCGGAAAGTTCTTCTTATTTACGGCTGCTGCACAGCAAGGCTTCTATCTTCTTGTACTTATTGCTGTTCTGAATACAATCGTTTCATTATTTTATTACCTCCTGGTCGTAAAAGCTATGTTCATTTCAAAAAATGAAAACCCAATTGGATCGTTCAGAAGCGATTTTTCAGCACGATTTGCATTTGGAATTTGTGTAGCCGGTATTGTTGTTACCGGATTTGCAAGTGTTATTTTTGAAGCGATAAAAAATTTAAGTTTCGGAGTATAGGAAGAGCACAGGGCACAGAGCACAGAGCGCAGAGCACAGAGCACAGAGCGCAGAGCACAGAGCACAGGGCACAGAGCACAGTGAGGAATGCAAGACGTCAAGACAATAAGACAAAAGAAAAAGATATGGCACTAAATAATGCAAAACATATTATAGGAGAGATTGATGGCATTCGCTGTACGATAATTGAGACCGGCGCCACGTTAGAGCGTATTGCTTTTCTGAGCGATCTTCTGAGTTTCAACAATCTTGAACCAAAAGATATGAAGGAAGTCTCAGCTTCCCCCGAAGAAGAGGTAAAATATACAATTGGTGTTACAAATCTTATCTTTAATCCGGTATTTGCTGTTTATGAACGGCAATTAAAAAACAGGGAAGGAACATTTGTTACTCCGGGTTACTGGAAGCAGGAATGTGTAGAATGCGATCCACGTTACTGGATGAGAAGAAAACCTAAGTGATTTCATGAAACTGCCCAAAAAGTTTCTGATTGTACCAGTTGTACTAGCCTCATTTGCTTATCTGTTTTATTCAGCTTATAAGGATGTTAAGGACCGGACTTTAACTGAGTTTAACTTACAGCAGGTTACCCTCGCGAAACAAGCTTCCAGAGGTATCGAAAGCTACTTCATCTATTATCAGCGCGAACTTTTGTTCTTATCAAAGCTAAAGTATGTTTTAGAATTGGATGACCAGGGAAAGGATCTGTTGGCGGATTTTTATAACAACCATTCTGACCAGATAAAAGCCATCACCTTAGTGGATTCAAAGGGAGTCCTGAAATTTACTTATCCATTAAATAACAGTGCTATTGGAAAAGATATTTCACTTCAACCTCATATAAAGAGTGTTATCGAAACTCACAAACCAACTGTGAGTGATGTATTTCCATCGATCCAGGGTTTCAGAACAATTGCTTACCATGTTCCAATAATAATCGATGATGATTATAAGGGTAGTATTGCAATCTTAATCCCGATAGATAACCTGGGGAAGCGATTCCTCGAAAACATCAAAACCGGAGAAACTGGTTACGGATGTATGATCAGTGAGGTTGGAATTGAATTATTCAGTCCCCTGAATAATCAGACAGGGAAGTCTGTCAGAGAAATATTCAAAAATCAGCCTTCAGTCTTAGAACTTATTGATAAAACATCTAAAGAGACCGAAGGTACCTCAATCTGTTACATGCCATCTGCTAAAATGGGGGAAAATGAAGCTTTAAGAACCTTGTCCTCATTCTACCGGGTCCCTCTTGGTAATACATTCTGGACTATCGTAATGTTTACACCGGAAAAAGAGGTTTATGCAAAATTAACTTCATTTCGAAATCGTCTCTATATTCTCATTGCACTGATAATCATAGGCATGATTACTTTCTTTTACCTTTCATTCAAAGCAAGTAATATACTTAAAGAAGAAAAAAAGAGAAAAGCCATAGAAAAAACACTGACCGAAAGCGAAAAAAGATTCAGGGTTATGTTTGAATTATCACCTGCCGGTATAATCCTGATTAATATAAAAGGTAGAATAATCGAGATTAATTCCGCATTTTGTGAAACGCTTGGTTATACCAGAAAAGAAGTAATCGGGGAGAATATAAGATTATTCGCCGCACCAGAGAAACAGTGTGATATAGAAAATAATATCTCAAAAATTCTTTCGGGGAAAACGATAATACATGAAGTTAAAAATATCAAAAAAGATGGCACTACTTGTATAGTGGCGTTATATGAAACCCTCATCATATTACCCGATGGTACACCAGGGATATTATCTGTTTCGAACGATATAACTGAAAAGAAGCGTTCACAGGAAAGAGTGCTTACCCTTTCAAGGGCGCTTGAGAGTATTGGAGAGTGTGTATCAATTACAGATTATCAAAATAAAGTAATATTTGTTAACAATGCATTCTGCAAGACTTATGGATATAATGAGCTGGAGATTATTGGGAAAGATATAAGTATTATCAGATCACATGAATACAAGGAATATCCGGCTGAAAAAATATTATCTGAAACTATCCGGGGAAGATGGAATGGTGAACTGATTAATGTCAGAAAAGACGGATCTGAATTTCCTATAGAACTTTCAACCTCTCTGATAAAGGATGAAAATGGCAACGCGATAGCTCTGATCGGTATCGCGGTAGATATTACTGAAAGAAATCGGGTGAAGATGGAACTCATTAATGCAAAAGAAAAAGCAGAGGAGAGTGACAGGCTTAAATCGACTTTTCTTGCAAACATGTCGCATGAACTAAGAACACCACTTAATGCCATTATTGGATTCTCAGAACTTATGACTGATTCAGGTCCTGATCAGAATACTTCCGAATTTTCTGAGATTATTTTAAAGAGCGGCCAGCATCTGCTAAATCTTGTAGAGGATATTTTTGACACTACCATGATAGAAACAGGACAGATAAAAATCAATTATGAGAAAGCCGATATTGTATCTGTTTTGGAAGAAGTAAAAGATATAATACAAGGGGAAAGACTAAGAGATAATAAAAGCGAAGTTAAATTAATACTTAATCTTGATGGAGTTGGGTCCCAGATGGACATGATGACCGATAGCCGGAAATTAAAACAGGTTCTGATAAATTTGTTGCGGAATGCTCTTAAGTTCACAGATAAAGGATTTATTGAATATGGTTTTACAGTGATAAATGATAACGGGAATACTTGTTTTCATTTCTATGTCAGGGATACAGGTATCGGTATAGATAAGAAGTATCATGAAACAATTTTCAATATTTTCCGACAAATTGATGATACTCATACCCGAAAATTCGGAGGAATGGGGTTAGGGTTATCAATAGCTAAGAAGACCATTGAATTACTTGGTGGAAAAATCTGGGTTGAATCTGAACCATCAGTAGGATCAGTGTTCTATTTTACTATTCCTGTTCTGCCCGATAAAAGCGAAAAATATAATAAACCAAATGATAAAGCCTTGATCATGGATAAGAAATATGCAGGCAAAACAATATTGATTGCTGAGGATGAAAAATCAAATTTCGATTATCTGAAGATCCTGCTTACCAGAATGAATATCAGGGTTTTATGGGCAAAGGATGGTCGTGAAGCTGTAAATCTCTGTGAAACAGACCCTTCGATCGATCTCGTATTAATGGACATTAAAATGCCTCTCTTGGACGGTTATGCGGCAACCAGGATTATTAAAAAGAAAAGACCGGAACTGCCAATCATTGCCCAAACAGCGTATGCAATGATTTCTGACAAGAAGGAAGCTGATAAAGCCGGCTGTGATGGTTATCTGTCTAAACCAATAAGAATAAATCAAATAGAAGAAACTTTCGAGATTTTTTTGTAAAAGGGAGATATAGGTAGCGACAGGTCGCTGTCTTTTACAAAAATCACATACTGTCATTATTCCAGATTTCCCATGATTTTTCTGCCTGAGAATGCAACATTCTGATTCCACTTATTACGGAACATCCCTGCTCCACTCCCATCTTTAGAAAAGAAGTAAGTTCCGGATTATAAACCAGATCAAACAGAATATGATTCGTGTTTAGCATTTTATAATTGATTTCCGGCATAGTCTCTGTGTTTGGGAACATACCCAGTGGAGTAGTATTTATTATCAGTTGGTTGCGTTCAAGTATTACTTTATCGACATCAGAATATCTTAAAACGTCAGGTTTTTTGTCTCTCGAGACCAGGCTCACTTTCAATCCGAACTTCTTAAGGACATAACAAACTGCTCTGGAGCTTCCTCCGGTACCAAGAACCAACGCATTTTTAACATCAGCACTGATGAAAGGAAGGAGAGTATCTTCTATTCCGGTAACATCGCTGTTATATCCATGTAACTTTATCTGTCCGTCAGGTCTGCTTATCTTCACGACATTAACTGCACCTATTTCTTCAGCCTCAGGATTGATAAGATCCAGAAACCTGATTATCTGTGACTTGAATGGTATGGTTATATTTAGTCCGCACAGATCTTCATCTGAAGAAACTAATTCCATAAAGTTATCAAGGTTTTCTAATGGATAATTCTCATAAGAACAATCCTTTATATACTCAGAAAGAAATTTTTCAGTAAAGTATTTTTTGGAGAAAGAATGACTGAGAGGATATCCAATGAGTCCAAATTTTCTCATTTTCAGATGGTTATTGATTTAGGCAGATAAACTTCATAAGAATTACCTACTGTTTCAATTCCTCAGGAAGAAACTGAAAAAAGGTATCACCGCGCAGTCCCAGCCGTAATGATTCCAATGGGATTATTTCAGCAGGCGCAATATTTCCAAGGTTTACATTAGCTCCAAAATGTTTTATAAACCAAGCCTGTTGCGATTTTAGAGGAGCCTCCCATATAACGTTTTCCAGTTTGACGTGCTCCGTGATTCCTTGTATTATTTTTTTATTAATAGAGCCATCCTCGTTATAGATACCGGTGGTACCTGATTCTCGCGCTTCAGCAATAACTTTAACCGATCCGGCAATTAATTCAGCTCTCATCATGGCAACCCATTCATCGGGGGTATAAACAACATCTTTTTTCTTGGAACCGACTTCTGAAATGACCGTTCCTCTTTCTGCAAGTCTGGCGATATACTCTAGTTTTCTTTTATGTTCAATGTCGTAAGACCCGTCAGAAACTTCCACCAGATCGATTTCGTTTTTATCCAGAAAATCAATGAACTCTTTAAACATATTTCTTACAATGAATGCTTCAAAAAGAGTCCCTCCAAAGTATGGTATAACACCTGCTTTCTTATACACCACGATCTTCTTTTCAAAACCGGGAGTGATAAGTGACGTACCAAAGCCAAGTTTTACATAATCGGTGTACTCGCTTCCAACAAACATAAAGTCTTCTGCTTCCCTTATACTAAGCCCCTTATCCATCACCATTGTGATACCTGAATTTCGTGGTTTTACGGGTCTTTCGGGCAAAAACGGAAGCAGTTTATTCATATTAAGGTTATATTAATAAATAATCAAAGAAGCATGTTATTACTGAGGAGCTTTTTAATTTTCCTCGTAAATAACTCATAAGGAAAGATCTCCCCGAACTCCGGGAAGAGTTCGTTATCGAGATTTAATGCAATTGAAAGATGACGATAAGCTTTTTCAGTTTTCCCGGAATGCAGATAGAATGAAGCCAGCAGATAGTTGATGCCGGGTACATCGCCGGTAACTTTGTAAGCATGTTCGAGGTAAGGAAGAGCTTTCAAAAACAGTCCGTCTTTAAGAATGATAGTACCCAAATCTGCCCAAACTTCATCATAATAAGAATCCAGCTTAAGTGCTTCTCTGAAACACCTTAGTGCTTCTTTTTTCTCACCTTTGGAATAATGAGCTTTCCCGAGTAAGTACCAGATTTCAGGATTTTCATCGTCGAGATGAACCGCTTTTCTGAAGAATATCAGACTATCCTCAGTATTTCCGGTATTCAGGGCAATTACACCAAGCCCAAACCATGGATCGGCATACTCAGGAGCAAGTACTATTGCTTCCTGGTAATATTTACGAGCCATGGTTACTTCTCCTATCTTTTCATAACATTCTGCAAGA
>JANYIW010000155.1 GCA_025358645.1 Bacteroidales bacterium | reverse complement strand
CTGGCTACAAAAATTAAGGGAAACGGTATTGGTCAGGAACCTTTAAGACAGAGTCAGCAAAAACTCAATGCAATTGGCTTTGTAATCATCCCCACACATCTTAGTGAATTAATCAACTCAACCGGGACACTCAGACCAGATGAAGAAGTTGATCTCGCGTTTGAGACTTCAGGTAAGATAGTAGGAATTAATTTTACTGAAGGCACTCGCGTAAAAAAAGGAGATCTTTTGGCAAAAATAAATGACCGTCCTCTTCAGGCTCAGCTTGAAAAGAGTGAAGCACAATTAAAAATGTCGGAGGCAAAGGAATTCAGGCAGCGAAGCCTGCTTGACAAAGACGCCATTAGTCAGGAAAGTTACGATCAGGTAAAGACTGATGTTCAAAGCTTAAGGGCTGATATTAATCTGATCAAAGCCCGCATTTCTGAGACAGAACTCCGGGCGCCATTTGATGGAATTATCGGCTTAAGATATCTTAGCGAAGGGAGCTATGCAACATCTGCAACTAAAATAGCCAAACTTATTAAAATAAGTCCTATAAAGATTGAATTCTCTATACCCGAAAAATATGCTTCAGAAATAAAAATCGGGTATCCTATAACTTTTAATATCGATGGCAGCAATAAGGTATTTAATGCTTCAGTCTATGCAGTTGATCCAAAAATTGATATTGAAACAAGAACGATTGTGCTCCGCGCCCTTTATCCGAATAAGGATGAAGAGCTTAAATCGGGACGTTATGCAGGTATAACTTTACAATTGTCTCAGATAGATAATGCTATTGCTATTCCTACAGAAGCTCTGATCCCTGAAATGGAAGGAGAGAAAGTCTTTATTTATACAAATGGGAAAGCTCAGTCCGTAAAAGTGAATACCGGTTTGAGAACAGAATCAAAAATACAGATTACTGCAGGACTTAAATTCGGAGACACATTAATTACTTCAGGAATTATGCAACTGAGGCAAAACCTTCCTATTGTGCTCGATACTGTGATTGTTAACAAATAACCTGGGAAAATAGTATGAGTTTATCATCAATAAGTATTAACAGGCCCGTTCTGGCAACAGTATTTGCTATTGTAATTCTGCTCTTTGGTGTTGTTGGCCTCACCTTTTTAGGTATCAGGGAATTTCCAAGTGTTGACCCTCCTATTATATCTGTCAGCACTTCATATCCCGGAGCCAATTCGGATGTTATTGAAACACAGATAACTGAACCGCTTGAGCAATCAATTAATGGTATTCAGGGGATACGGTCTCTGACAAGTATAAGCCGTCAGGGAGGAAGCGACATTACAGTTGAATTCAACCTGTCAGTTGATATGGAAACTGCTGCAAACGATACAAGGGACAAGGTTTCACAGGCCTTGCGAATGCTTCCCCGCGACTGCGATCCTCCTGTTGTTGCAAAAGCTGATGCAGATGCAAACCCTATTCTGCAGATGACAATAGAAAGCGATAAAAGATCTCTGCTGGAGCTTTCTGAAATAGCGGAACTTACTTTTAAGGAACAACTGCAAACAATTTCAGGAGTGAGTGCAGTGTACATATTCGGACAGAAACGATATGCTATGAGGCTGTGGCTCGATCCTGTCAAACTTGCAGGATATCAGATGACGCCACTCGATGTAAGAAATGCTGTTTTGCGTGAGAACGTAGAGCTTCCTTCCGGAAGTATTGAAGGAAATACAACACAATTAACAATCCGGACTCTGGGGCTTATGTCTACTCCAAAAGAGTTCGATGATCTGATAATAAAACAAACAGGAGACCAGGTCGTTCGATTTAAAGATATTGGCAGGGCAGAACTTGGTCCTGAAGATATCAGAGGGATACTTAAAAGAGATGGAGTCCCGATGGTAAGTGATGTAATTATCCCTCAACCAGGCTCTAACCAGATAGATATCGTTGATGAAGTTTATAAGCGGCTTGAATATATTAAGAAAGATCTGCCGGAAGATATTAAGGTTAAAATCGCATTTGATAATACTCAGTATATCAGGAATTCGATTAAAGAAGTTAAGAATACTATATACATAGCTTTCGTACTGGTTGTCGTAATTATTTACTTTTTTTTAAGGAGCTGGCGCGCAACTCTCATCCCGATTCTTGTTATACCCGTTTCTCTTATCGGTGCATTCTTTATCATGTATCTTGCAGGTTACTCTATCAACGTTCTAACATTACTCGCGATAGTACTTGCTATAGGAATTGTTGTTGACGATGCAATAGTTGTTATGGAGAATATCTATGTTAAAGTAGAACAGGGGATGCCACCTTTAAAAGCAGGACTTGAAGGATCAAAAGAAATCTATTTTGCAATCATTTCTACCACAATAACGCTTATTGCTGTTTTCTTTCCGATTGTTTTTCTCCAGGGAATAACAGGAAGGCTCTTCCGTGAGTTCGCAATAGTGATGGCAGGAGCTGTTGGTATATCAGCTTTTCTTGCCCTTTCCCTTACACCTATGGTATCGTCAAAAATGCTTCGGCACGAAACCAAACACAGCTGGTTCTACAGGAAAACTGAAAAATTCTTTGATAAGCTGAATGATGGTTACAAAAGAGCTCTTGAGTCATTTCTTGAAAACCGTCGAATCACATTCGTTATCCTTTTTGTTGCATTAGGTCTGATTTTCTTCCTCTGGAAATCGATTCCGGCTGAAATGGCGCCATTGGAGGACAGATCACAGATCTCCATAAATACAAGTGCACAGGAAGGAGCTACTTATGAATTTAACCTTGGTTATATAGACGATGTGGCAAATACTGTTACTGATCTGGTACCTGAACGCGACGGTATAATTTCTATGGTCAGGGGCGGCGGGGGATTTGTAAGGGTGGCTCTTGTTAGTCCTAAAGAAAGGGATCGTACGCAGCAGCAAATTGCTGATGAATTAAGCGCTGCCCTGCGTAAGAAGACCAAAGCAAGATCTATGGTTATGCAGCAATCAACTTTTGGAGGCAGACGTGCAGGTATGCCCATCCAATACGTTCTTCAGGCAACCAGCATAGATAAGCTCCGAAAAGTACTTCCGGCATTTATGTCGAAGGTAATGGACGATCCAATGTTCCAGATGGCTGACGTAAACCTTAAATTTACAAAACCTGAACTCAGGATTCATATAGACAGGGAAAAAGCAAGCGCTCTCGGAGTATCTACTCAGAATATTGGTCAGACCTTACAGCTTGCACTCAGCGGACAACGGTTTGGGTATTTCTTTATGAATGGTAAACAATATCAGATATTAGGCGACCTCGCGAGAAATGATCGTAATAAACCGTTGGATCTTAAATCGTTGTATGTAAGGAATAATTATGGAAGTATGATCCAATTCGATAACCTGGTAACTCTTACAGAGGAAACAGCTCCACCACAGCTTAACCGGTATAACAGATTCGTATCGGCTACTGTTTCGGCCGGTCTGGCAAAAGGGAAGACAATCAGTCAGGGACTTGTAGAGATGGATAAAATATCCAAAGAGGTTCTTGATGAAACATTCAGAACTGCTCTTGCCGGTGACTCAAAGGATTTTAAGGAAAGTTCTTCGAGTCTTATGTTTGCTTTTATGCTTGCAATTATCCTTATCTTTCTCGTTCTGGCAGCCCAGTTTGAGAGTTTTAAAGATCCTTTTATTGTCATGATGACTGTTCCTCTGGCTCTCACAGGCGCTCTGTTATTCATGTGGTATTTTAATGTTACAATGAACATTTTCAGTCAGATTGGTATTATTATGCTCATAGGACTTGTTACTAAAAACGGGATTTTGATCGTGGAATTTGCCAATCAGAGAAAGCAGAGCGGAATGTCTAAAATGGATGCTATCAAATATGCAGCAGCATCACGGTTCAGACCAATCCTTATGACAAGTCTGGCTACAATCCTGGGTATTATGCCACTTGCTCTGGGATTAGGAGAAGGCGCTCAAAGCCGTGTTTCAATGGGAATTGCAGTTGTTGGAGGGATGATTTTTTCAACGTTTCTGACACTTTTTGTGGTTCCGGCTATCTATACTTACATATCAAATGAAACAAAAAAAGTTGAAAATGAGGTCCATTTATCTTAGTTTGCTTATTCTGTTATCACAATCGTTAACACCTTCGCATGGCCAGAGCGTGTATGGACTTAAAGATTGTATATCAATTGGGTTAGAGAGGAATTTTTCAATCCTTATTGCAAAAAATAATGAGACAATATCAAAAAATAATTTTAGCCTGGGTAATGCGGGTTTTTTGCCAACGATAGGTCTCGCAGGAAAGCATAGTGGCACATTGAATAACTCCACGCTTAATCTTACAGATGGCACTCAATCCATTTCTAACGGAGTATTCAATACGACTACTACCGGGTCAGTTGCATTAGGTCTGACTCTGTTTAATGGATTTAATGCTGTTACAACATATAAAAAGTTGGGTGAGCTTAACCTGATAGGGCAATTGAATACTCAACTTACAATTGAAAACCTTATCGCCGATATAGTGTCGGGTTATTACAACTATATACTTCAGCTCCAGCTTATGAACAATCTGAAATATGCTTTAATACTCTCGGGCGAGAGATTAAGAATTGATGGAGATCGTTATATGCTTGGCTCGGGTTCAAAACTGGAGGTTTTACAATCTCGCGTCTACGTTAATTTCGATAGTTCAAACCTATCCAGGCAGAATGAAGTTATCAGATCAGCTCAGATCAGGCTTAATGAAATGATGGCAGTAGAGAATATGGGCAATGTATTCACATCAAAGGACACCTCGATTGCTGTAAATCCAGGTCTCATTTATGAGAAACTTCTGGAGGAGACTCTGCTAAGTAACACTAATCTTCTAATCGCCTCCAAAAACAAAACGATTTCAGACTATGATTATAAGTTAATAGTATCCAGGTATTATCCATATCTTAATTTTTCAGGAGGTTACAATTATAATCTTTATTCATATACTCAAAGCACCACCAAAAGTCAGGTAACCAACGGAATGAACTATGGGCTTACTCTTGGTGTTAACCTCTATTCCGGAAATAACCAGAGAAGAAACGTCCGGAATTCCTCAATCGACCGCGATAATAAAGATTTAAGATTCCGCGAGGTGGAGCAGGGAATAAAAGCTGACCTGCTTTCTATATACAGCGCTTACAGCAACAATCTGAGACTCATATCACTCGAAGAACAAAACTTTCAGACAGCTACTGAAAACCTTGATATTGCACTTGACAGATATAAATTAGG
>JANYIW010000150.1 GCA_025358645.1 Bacteroidales bacterium | reverse complement strand
ATTGTGCCGGACCCATGATCGTTAAGTAATAAATTAAAAAAGGGTTTTACCGGTATAATTGAGGCTTTTCCCGGAAGGCTGCTTGTCAGAGTGATTGAAAAAAGCCATCGGCTGTATCCAAGACTGTCATTTATTGCGGAGACAAGCCCGCCTTCAGACAGTGCCATCTGCCTGGAAAAGACGGTTTTTGGGAATTCGCTAAAACGACCCGGATACACTCCTTCATATAGATATTGTTCACGACCACTTCTGGCGCTTGCTGAAAATGCATAGAATGGGTCTGAAGCATTATTTTTAAGCATTGTTCCTGCAAAAATTCTGAATTCCAGACCGTTTTTCTTTCCTGTATAGCTATACTTATAATTAAACTCAACTGATGTTTTCTGATACGACTTACCCGATTCAAAAGAAGCGGACAGATTGAAAGGATTTATAATTCCTGTCCTTTCCATGTCGTATCCGAACTGAAGGTAAGAAAGCATCCTGGCCTTGGTGAATGATTCAATCTGCCGGAGATTGGATGCTGTTGTATAACTCCCAAAGACTTTCTTATTGACAGGGTTGTTCGCAGTATTGGTTCTCAGATAAAAATCTAATCCGATTTTCGCTTTGTGATATGCCTGAGTTCCCGGTCCACCGAACTGTTCTCCTTCGAGCGTAAGTGAGGCAAGTCTGATAAAATTATCATAAGGAATTTTGTTGAACGAAACCTTTCCATAACCTGTAAGCGCCTGGTTGTGGAAAGTATAAAACGGCATGACAAAATATTCAAAAGGTTTTGGTATGAGCGCCCCATTTTGCAAAGCTACCCCGGCCATAAAGCCATCTGCACTTGTCCAGTTAACCGATGGGAAATAAATTAAATATCGATTATCAGGATCCTCAATAGTATATATGAGCTGGAATTTAACAGGATCAGCCTTTCGGAAAACACCTGATGTCCGGATGTTGTTATTAAGTCTGAACAATTCAGTCATCTTATGGCCGGGATCGATCCGAAACCCGGAAAAGTTGCCAGGTGGCAGGTTGATCCATTTACGGCCTTCAAAACCATCTTCCCATTTTTGTGAAATAATTGAATCTCCCTTTAATCCTGCAATTATCAGAGGAGATCTTAATTCCCCAATATTTTTAACAAGCAATCTATGGTCCCTGAGCTGAACAACCTTATAATCAAGTCTTTTGGTTGAACCCAGAAAATCATCAAAAAACCAGGACAGATCCTTATCTGTATGAGTATCAAAGGTTATCCTGAGATCATCAGGATGCGGATGCTTACCTTCCCATGTACGGTAGTAAATATGCATTATTGAATCATATAGGGAATCTCCAAGATAAGACCTCAGGTAGTTGAACCCCCGTGCGGCTTTACTATAGATTAAAGTTCCGTAATTACTGTAATTATATTCAGGAGCCGCCAGATTAATGCTCTGTTCCAGGTTACGGCGGGCCGGAATAAGCCAGTCGAGTTCCTGGATTCGTTGTACCGGCATTTTTAATATGTGGAAAAATCTAGCCATTTTCCTGTTTCTTAAACTTAATTCCCAAAGCTTCTTACCGGGATATCGTTCATTCATATATCTCGATTCATTTGCCGTTGCGATACTTTCATCCATAAATGGGAATCTTCGCTCGTCAGATCCTATTGCTGAGTAGAACCAGCTATGGCAAATCTCATGGGCTATTACGTCATCGAGAAGGTAAGGATCGCCTGCCAGTCCAATTACTGTCAGCCCGGGATATTCCATTCCCGCTCCTGAATTCAGAGCACTCTGAATTGCAGTAAAGTTGTTATAAGGATAGTCGCCGTTCCATTTTGAAAAATACCATAAAGCATTGTCTATGTATGAGACAGCTTTCTTCCAGAGATATGCTTCCTGGTTAGTAAACATAGCCCAGATGGTAACTTCCCTGCCTGATTCCGGGAGCCTGACTGTTCCTTTCAGTACATGAAATCTCTTATCGGCAAACCAAGCGAAATCATGAATTTTATTCTCAGTAAACCTTAACGTTTTCATCAAATTTGAAGAGGGTGGAAAACCTCTATCCAGGTAGTCTGGTATTTTTAACCAGGCGGTATCAGCAGAAAGCTTATCAAGCCAGGTCTTTTCCTCCTGATTCTGCAGGTTTCCTGTTGCACCAACTATATAATTATCAGGTAATGTGATGCTTACATCAAAGCTGCCATATTCTGAATAGAATTCACCCTGATCGAGGTATGGCATCTGATGCCAGCCTGACCTGTCATAGACTGCTGGTTTGGGATACCACTGTGAGATCTGATAAGATTCACCGATATGACCCAACCGCGATGTAACACCTTTTGGAATCTTCAGATGAAATGGTGTGGTTATATTAATTGTATCGCCGGGATGAAGCGGTTTATTAAGAATAAGCTTGCAGATATCAGGAAACCCTGTCAGAAGATTCCATGTAATACTTTGACCTCCGGCTTCGAAATTCAAAGAATCTATATATCCTTTTAATTCGGGATCATTGAACAATTTTGACTTTCCTTCTCTGTTTAATATTTCTTTGGCTAATGCTGTATTATTGCCGGAATATGCATTTGGCCAGAGATGAAAATATAAAAATCCCAGAGTATCCGGAGAATTGTTAATGTACTCAACAGACTCAAATCCATTCAATTCATGGCTCCTGTCATTAAGAGTAACATGAATTTCATAATTTACCTTCTGCTGAAAATAATCCTGTGATGATGCTTCCAGAAATGGACAGACTATTCCGAGACTGAAGAGAAGATATTTCCTGAAAAAATATTTATTATGTAGTATTTGCAGGCTGATCAGAAGTGAACCTTTCATCAATGGAATTATAACCTTTCTTCAATATTCCGCAAAGTTACCCACCCTTTCGGAGATATCCAACTCTTTCTGATAAACCTGAATATCAAAACGATTAATCCGGCAACTAATCCGCATATCAGAATTGTTATCCATCCTGAAAGGGAAGAAGTTATGTAGACAAATCCAACCAGGAAAGACATAAGTATCATGTTGAGAATTGCTCTTAAAGAATTTGTTCCTTTCTGATGCATTTCACGAACCTGGGTAAAGGGCAATTCCATCTTTTGAAATATGATAGCAATTAATACAAGCAATATGTTTCCAAGACAGCTAAGGATTATCTGAGGAAAAACGGTGAATCCCCAGAGCAGAATTGAAGGAATTGTAATTAAAAGATAAATGGGAATAATGAACCTGAATAGAATTGCTTTTACAGCACCGGTCAGTAAATGTCCGTTTTCTTTTAAAGGAAGAGCCTTGTAAATCCATGCTGCCTCAGGGGTATCTGTATAGGGGAGTTGGAGGATTGCAGTGCTACCGGAAAACCCGCAAATAACAATGAATAAGTATTTACTTAATTCCCCATTTTCCTGTAAAGAGACAGCCAGATTGGTAAGGTCGGGCTTCAGAATTATAACGCCAAACACTATCATTATCCCGAAGAAGGGGTAAACCGACTGTTTAAACTTACGATCGCGGCTGGTTGTTGCCACAGCTAAATTCCAGCCTGCCTTCTCAATCTCGGATATGCATAAGTATTTATTAATTCTGCTGGTTAATCTGGTGTTCAGGGTCCTTCCGTTTTGTGGTGTAACAGTTTCCGAAGATCCATCTGCAAGGATATTTCCAAATCCCTTTGACATAGATCTTATAAGAAAGACGGCTCCTGTTATTGGTACAAATACAGCAAGAAATGAAAGCAACAAAAAGGGGGTTGTAACAGGCGTGAATAAACTCAACTTTACCAGAGCAGCTAACCAGGCCGGAGGGAAGTAATAAGTCCACCAGTGGACTGACATTGTAACATTCTTAAGAACAGCAGTATCTATTAACCGGGGTACAATCTGATAACTGCCGAAAATAATTACAGCAATTGCTATCTGTGCATAAGTAATAAGATCTTTAAACCGTTCACCATTTACTACTTTAGAGATCATGAGATAAATAAAAGTTGTAAATATTAATGTCATCCAGGTGCTTAAACCAACCGCGATAAAATAGATTAGAATTATTATCCCTTTATATTTAACAGCCACAATTATTCCTGTAGCGAGCGAGAGAGCAAGAGCAATAAAACCAATGTAAAACTGAATATGCACAAGACGTAACAAGAGAAGAGTCCTGCTACTGATGGGACGGGGAAGCAGAATATAATTATCACGCTGATCGAACAATACTGATGTAAATTCACTTATAATGGTCATTGTCAGTGAAACCATGATAACTGTAAAAAATATTGTAAGACTCAGAATTAAATCACCGATAGAGAAAGCAGCAATACCAAAAAGTAGTCCAAATAATGAGAATGTAAGTAACTGATATAGGAATGTACTTTTTTTACTGCCTGAGATCTGAAATCCGGTCGGAGAACTACGGAAATCTATCGTTAGTTTAGTACCTATAAGGATTTCGAATTGAGGAAAATCAACTCCCAGCCATTGAATAGGTGCCTTAAAAAGTCTTACAAGAAATAGAGCAAATTGTACCATGATTAATTCTTATGAGAGCCATTGAATAAATTTTCAGTATTAATCTCATTATCTTTCCGGCCTGTTAATTGAGCAAAAAGCATCTCAAGGGTGCCGGCTTTTTCTGTTTTCAGTTCTTCAAAGGTGCCATCAGCCACTACAATTCCATTATTTATCAGGATGATACGATCTGAAATCTTTTCAACAACATCCATAAGGTGTGAGCAGTAAAAGATGGTCTTTCCATCTTTTGCCAGCTGAATCAACAGGTCCTTAACGAGTATCACAGTATTAGCATCCAGCCCCGACAGAGGCTCATCCAGAAAAATTATATCAGGATTATTTATTATTCCGGCCATGATCAGGATTTTTTGCTTCATTCCCTTAGAAAATGTATCCATTCGCTGATCAGAATGTTTTTCCATACCGAAAAATGAAAGCAAATTTCCAGCCCGTGATTCAAGTTTATCTTTCTCAAGACCATATAATGTACCAATAAAACTCAGATACTCGTTTGGTGTGAGCAGGTCATACAGTGCACCCGTTTCGGGGACATAACCGATATGCTTTTTTATTTCCATACTTTCCGTTTTCAGATCTTTGCCAAAGATGGTTACTTCTCCCTCAAAGTCGGGAATAATTCCGCATAAGATCTTGACAGTTGTACTTTTACCTGCACCGTTAGGACCAATATATCCAATTATCTGACCGGGTTGAATAACCAGATTAATGTCTTTTAGCACTTCATTTTTATTATCCCCTTTACCATACGATTTCTTCAGGTTCCGAATGGTAATCTGTGAATTTTCCATAATGTAATCTTAAAAAATACTTAATATGAATATTGCAGGAATTATCCTGGCAGCAAGAACATTATCAAATTTATCAAATTAATTTAAATAAGCATCCGTTATCAATAATAAAACTGAATCCCCGTTAATTGCATCGTTGTTAGCCAGTACAAAATATAAAATTAGAAATTATGGAGCAGATTGAAAATTTGAATAACTTTATCATTAAGATTTCTGCAGATTAAGAATTTATAAAATCACCCTTATGAAACATATTATTATTCTACTGCTACTGGCCATAAATTGCACTACATTTTCACAGGTATCTGAAAAATCAAAAGCCATTCAGGCCAATATACTTCCCGTTCGTGGTTTTTGTATTGCGGCTCCGCAGCCAAAGGACCTCGATGAATTCATTAAATTCATTGATGAGGAACTTGGACCAAGGTCGGTGAATACTCTTATTCTGAGGGTGGATTATAACTTTCAGTATGAAAGCCATCCGGAGTTGCGCGATTCAATAGCACTTTCAAAAAAGGATGTTAAAAGGCTTGTTGCAGTATGCAAAAAGAATAATATTCAGATTGTCCCGCAGGTAAACCTTTTAGGACATCAGTCGTGGGCCGGAGAAACAGGAAATTTATTAAAGGTTTATCCACAGTTTGATGAGACACCTTTAGTGAAGATGCCTGAGAAATATATATGGCCCAATGCAGACGGACTATATTGCAAGAGCTATTGCCCTCTTCACCCTGATGTACACGGTATTGTATTTGATCTGGCAGATGAGATTTGCGATGTGTTTGAAGCTCAGGCATTCCATGCGGGGATGGATGAAGTCTTTTATATAGGGGAAGCGCAATGTCCCCGCTGTTCAGGCAGAGATAAGGCTGAACTGTTTGCAGGGGAGGTGCGATCAATTCGTGATCATCTGGCATTGAAAGGTCGTAAACTGTGGATTTGGGGCGACCGTCTGCTCGACGGGAAAACAACAGGATTAGGTGAGTGGGAGGCAAGCTATAATAATACCTTCAGGGCAGTAGATATGATTCCGAAAGATGTGGTAATATGTGACTGGCATTATGAACGTCCTGATCAGACGCCGGTTTATTTTGTAATGAAAGGCCTGAGTGTTATAACCTGTCCATGGAAGAATCCGGGAAATGCAGTGCTTCAGGCGCAGGATATGGTCAGATTCAGAAAATCTGCCACTCCTGAAATGAAAGATCGTTATTTGGGTATGGTACAAACAATCTGGTCAGGCGCAGGACAATTTCTTGATAATTACTATGGCAGGAAACTGGAAAATTCAGAGAATACGCAGGTAAATTGTTTTAATGCATTATTTACTGAGATTCAGAAAATATCGGATAGTAAGTTTTAGGACTCATAAACCAAACCGATAGCTGAATTTAACAAGGAACACATTATGAGGAGTATTATTACCTTTATTGAACAGATCGCCAAGATTGTTGAAAAAATCCATCTGACCTGAATCGCCGTTATAACTTCTCGTCTGACTCCATACGAGGAAGACCGTTGATCCCGGCCTATATTCCCATCTTACCACAAGGTTTGAAAGGAACTGCTTCACGTTGAAATCACTTTTCCCTATTGTGTAATCGGTTTTCCCAGCAAGGTTTTCATCAACATTATAGTGATCTCCACTTAGGCTGATCTGACTCTGGGAATATGTCTGGAAACGATCCTGGTATGAATTTGCCATAGGAGTTATGATGAACTTATGATCGAAGTATTTACCTGTTGCAACAAATGGTTGTCCCCAGTACTGAAAAGTAAGATTCGGACTCAGGTTGAGATTCACTCTGAAAGATGTACTTATTGTTTTCTGATTGATGCTGGCAAAAATATATCTGTTGTTCCCATTAAAGGATGTCTGCGTCACATATTGAAGTTCTGAGTACGACTTATTGTATGCAGGACTGATTGTAAAAAAAATAAAATTAATTGGCTTGTAAGTTATACCCACTTCGGTGTAAAAATTATCAGAACTGTTTTGATATCCTTTTGATCCGTTGGCAAAAACATTAAAAACCAGTTTCTTACGGCTATCAGTTGAAAAACCACCCCTCACATTGAAGCTGCCTGGTAATTTCATCATAGGTCCGCCGCGAAGCATGTCGGTGGAAAGAGATGAAGTGTTCAGACTGCCTCCGGTCCATACATTCCAGAAATTTTTCAGATTAATATGTGCATTCCATTCATAACCTCCGCCAACCCAATTACCTCCAAAATTATTAACGCCAAAGAAATCAGAATTAATATTAAAACTCTTGTAAAACCCTTTTGGATTAAATTGATTATATCCTGCCCAAAGAACAGAAAGAATCTGATCTGTTACCCTCATATAACCCAGGTCGTTGGTCTCAAAGCCGGGTGTTTTCCATAAAACTGCACCCATAAAATTCCAATGTCCGTTTTGTTTCGATATCTGCATTCTTCCTCCGGCTCCGGCAAGTGAAGTCCTGCTGGTATCCAGTAGAGCGTAATTTTTCCCTGGTCTCTGGAAATAATGTGCAGAAGATTCCTGTGTATTCGTCATAGCTTTTTTAGAACCCTCCACCAGGCTAAATGCTGTATTGAGGTTAAACATCCAGTTTTTATTCTTAAAGTATTGAGTAAAATCAATTCCTCCTGTATATGCAGCCTTATGCAAAACGTCTCTTGTATCATTATCAAGTTCCCTGTTTGTGCTGGTAAAAATCCCTCCGATTAATGTGTTGCCATTATTTATGTCTTTCTGAATCCTGCCCACAAAATAATTAGTAAGTGGTTCAACTGTTGCATACTTTCTTCCTCCTATGGTATCAATTTCCGCCTTTCCCTGAGCAGTCATTGCTTCAACTATTCCAATCGAAAGTCCGTTTTTAGTCTTTCCGGTTAGTTTGGCTGCACCCAGAATATCAGTTCTGGAAGGTATATCAGCATACCATCCATCTTTCATAATAGGATATCCTTGTGGCTGGCGGCCTATCCTCCGGGAATAAAAGAGATTGTCATTTCCAACACCGCCGTCGCCAATGCCTAAGCCAAAGTTTGTGATATTGTTCCCTTCAATAAAGAATGGACGCTTCTCACTTAAAAAGGTTTCATAAGCCGAAAGGTTTACCACAGACGGGTCAGCTTCGACCTGACCAAAATCGGGATTGATTGTCAGATCCATTGTCATATTATTTGTAAGACCAATCTTGGCGTCTATACCGCCATTCAGTTTTGACAGTTTCCCTTTTGCCTGGAAAGGATTTTCCGGTACTGACTGAAAGGTTTCGGTTTTAGCAACTCCATAGGGTGTAATATCAAAAATTTTCCGGGGTTTTATTTGCTCCAGTCCTCTTAGTTCACCAAACAGATGTACCATCCCAGGAGCGTCTCTTGGAATATGCTGCCAGAAAGTGGTTTCGTTCTTTCGGTACAAAATTCTTGCTATTTCAAGCCCCCATATATCACCGGAGTTTTTTTCAAACCTTACCTGGCTGAAGGGGATTTTCATCTCGGCAACCCAGCCTTCCTTGTTGATTGAGGTTTTAACCCACCAGTTTGGATCCCATGATGAGTCTCCGTTTCCGTTGTCATTGGTAAACATCTGGTCATACTTAACACCTGAAGAGCTCACGCCAAACAGGAATCCGGTGCGGAGGTCATGAAAACTATCGAAAATTATACCTACAAGGTCACCATCTGTCTCATCTCGTCTTGTTAAGCGGTTTACAATACTATCAGGACTTGTATCATAAGCCTTAATTGCTACATAGAGATTATTCTCATCGAACAATATCTTGAATTCGGTTTTTTGAGTTTCCGGTCTGCCGTTGTATGGTTGATTTTGAGTAAAGCCATCAGCCCATGTTCCGGATTGCCATGATTCATCATCGAGGATTCCATCGATAACCGGTGGAATAGTTATCGGGGTTGCTTTATATTGTTTCTTTTCAGGATCCTGTCCAAAAATCACCGGGAGAAGCAAAAACATAAACAGTATAGTGATAATAATTCTTTTCATACGAGGCTTTATTTTTACAGTTTTCAGAGTAAGGACGTACAGAAAAGGATTTTGATGCAATTTTTTTTATTTTTTTACAATAATTTAACTTTCCCTGAATACCGCCACCTTAATCCAACCTTAATACCGACCCGTAAAGCCGGATAAATTCATAAGTATTGCAATTATGTTCAGGAAATTTCAGAAAATCAGAATTCATAATAACATATTGTCCTCATCTTCAGGATTGTAACCAGAGTCTTCGAGGAGTCTGCCTTTTGAAGCAGCTACTGCCAGCCGGTCACAGACCTCATTTTCAGTATTATTGGCATGACCTTTTATCCAAACAAACCTGACATTATGTTTCCGGTATATCTTAAGAAATCTTATCCATAGGTCAGGATTTTTTTTCTTTTTGAAAGCTTTTGATTCCCATTGGAATACCCATCCTTTTTCGATGGAATCTGCAACATATTTAGAGTCGGTGTAAACGGCTACCTTGCTACCCGTTATTTTCAGGGCTTCCAACCCTGCAATGACTGCCATCAGTTCCATCCGGTTGTTTGTTGTAATCCTGAATCCTGCCGATTTTTCAAGCCTGTGTTTACCTGAAATAAGCACTACCCCATATCCTCCGGGACCCGGGTTTCCGCTGCAAGCTCCGTCGGTATATATCGTGATTTCACCTGACATGATGCAGAACAATCCCTGTATTGGTAATGAAAAGCTTAATTGCAATCGATAAAAGAATGACGCCGAAAACTTTTTTAAGGATTTGAAGTCCGCCAGCGCCAAGAATTTTTTCAAATAATGAAGTTAATCGTAATACAAGATAAATTACTACCATGTTTAGAATAAGGGCGATAAAAATATTAATTGTTTGATATTCAGCTTTCAGAGAAAGAATTGTAGTAATTGACCCAGCCCCGGCGATTAACGGGAATGCTATGGGGAATATCGATCCTCCGCCCTGTGAATCGTGTTTGAAGAGTTCGATACCGAGGATCATTTCCATGGCTATCAAAAAAATAATAAAAGAACCGGCGATAGCAAAAGAAGATACATCTATACCAAAAATGCCAAGTAAAGGGCTTCCGATAAATAAAAAAGCGAGTAAAATTAAGAATGAGACAAGCGTGACTTTAACTGTTTTAATCTCACCCGATTTGGCTTTAATATCAATGATTATAGGTATTGACCCTGGTATGTCAATTATTGCGAAAAGCACCATAAAAGCAGCAAGAATCTCTATCAGGCTAAAATGCATATATCCAAGTTTGATGCAAAGATAATCAAATCCGCCTGTTTTTTGCCACTTAACTCCCTCGATTTCCAATGAACTCACCCCATAGTGAAAAGGGGGTGAGTACGTTGTAAATTTTACTGTACGATTGTCATCTCATCTACAAGATGTTTTGCACCGGCATAAACATCCATTATCCAGAGCACATACCGGATATCGACTACGATTGTCCTTTGCAGTTCCGGTTCATAAGCGATATCACCACTCATTGATTCCCAGTTACCATCAAATGCCAATCCAATCAGTTCCCCTTTGCCATTCATCACCGGACTACCGGAGTTACCTCCCGTAATATCATTTGTGGTCAGAAAGCAAACAGGCATATATCCTTTTGAAGATCCATATCTGCCATATTCTTTCTTATTATTCAGATCGATAAGTCTTTTTGGAAGGTCGAATTCATAATCACCTGGTTTGTACTTATCTACAACTCCCTGAAGGGTGGTGTAATACTTATAGGTAACTGCATCTCTTGGATCATAATCCTGGACTGTCCCGTAGGATAGACGCATGGTTGAGTTTGCATCGGGATATTGTGTTTTTTCGGGAGCCATCTCCATCAAAGCAGCAATCCAGAGCCTCTTTCCTGAGACAAGTGACGCATCAAACTGGCTGGATCCTTTTGAGATTTCTCCTCCGGTCTTATAAAACGATGTGGTTGTCAGGTAAACAGGATCAGTTTCGAGTGTTTTAAGAACAGGCTTATTGAGGAATGCATTCAGTTTTTTCTCACTGGCAAATACTGATTTAGCGAACATATTATCAACGAACTTATCAATGTCCCCTTTAAATTTCTTATCAACAACATTGGTATAAAAATCGGGATGGAACTTAGCAGGTACATCTGCCCTGTAAAGCTTCAGCATAGCTTTCATCGATTTAATATCTGTGGAAGGATTATAATCCTTATAAAAATCACTGCTGTTATCTTTCATCTGAGTGACCGCATCAGATATCTTCTGATTATCTTTGGACTTGAGTGCCGTGATCAAACCGGCAACCCCCCTGTTCAGACCGAAAAGTTCACAGCCCTGTATGCATTCATTGAGATATTGAAGAGCATTGTAATATTCTGCTCTGCCTTCAATAGATGTTTTTATCATATTCAGAGCATCCCCGTATTTTGCTTTACGTTCTGTAGTAGCTACTACCCATTTGTTGAAATGGTTTTCAAGTTCCTCTTTTTTTGCTTTTACCTTTAATTTTTCAAGACTGCTTTTCTGTCCAATGGAATATTTCCAATAGTTTGAAGAGCCGGAATATTTTGCTGAATACTGAATATTTACCTTCTGGTCGGCCTGCATATCATTCATCCATATTGCCTGCTTTATACCGCGTATTTTAATCCTGTCGGGATGTACAATCTGAAGCTGTTCATTTATTTCATAAGAAGTCATATATCTGTTTGTCCTGCCCGGATATCCAAGGATCATGGCAAAGTCACCTTTATTAAGATCTTTTATTGAAACCGGAAGAAAATGCTTAGGTTTCAAAGGAATATTTTCCTTTGCATAAGGAGCAGGTTTACCATCTGGTCCGGAATAAACCCGGAATACACTGAAATCACCTGTCTGACGAGGCCATTCCCAGTTGTCGGTATCGGAACCGAATTTACCTATGGATTGCGGTGGTGTCCCAACCAACCTGACATCAGTATATCTCTCATAAACAAGAAGATAAAAATAATTTCCACCATAAAAACTTCCAACCTGAGCCCGGTAATTATTCCCTTCACCTGCTTTTTTCTCAATTGCCTGTCTTGCATCACTGACTGTTGCGGTGCGATCTGTTTCACTCATACCCTGTTTTACATTTGCCAGTACCTGACTGGTTACATCTTCAATTCTGATCAGGAATGTCACCGAGAGATTTGGGTTTGACAATTCTTCTTCTTTCGACATTGCCCAGAACCCGTCGCGGAGATAGTCATGATCAACGCTGCTATGCGCCTGAATGGACCCATATCCGCAATGGTGATTTGTAAGGACCAGGCCTTGTGAGGAAACTATTTCTGCTGTACATCCACCGCCAAAAATAACAATTGCATCTTTAACACAGACTTTATTTATACTGTAGATATCTTCGGCCGAGAGCTTCAGCCCCAGTGCAGTCATCTTACCCATGTTTAATTTTTCAATAAGCGGCAGCAGCCACATGCCTTCATCAGCTTTAGCTTTGAAGCCAAAACTAACGATAAGGATCACTAATATTGCAAAGAATTTTTTCATAAAATATAACTTAAATTAGGTTGATTTTAAATTGACTGTCAAAGATAACTTTATAAATTAATAATGAGTTATTCAAAATTGAGTCCCCTCCGAAAAGGGAGTTTATTTTGATTTTTAGCTTTTTTTTACCCTTAACCCTAAAGGGAAAAAGCTAAAAATCAAAAACTTACAAAAGTCCCCCTGCCTACCCTGCCTACCGGCAGGCAGGCTTTAGGGGTCCCGATAGCTATCGGGATAGGGGTAACATGACTTATCGGAGTAGTTCCAATTTTTAAGATATGTATAAAGGGTAATGGAGGAAAATGAAAGGGGGTAAAAACGATAAATAAAAGCAGAAATAACCTGATACTAAAATTCTCAGGAAATACCTGCATGGATTATCAGATAATTATTTATCTTGAACCCGGCAAAATCTGATTTATGAAGAGATTTATTCTGTGGTTTTTCCCTGGACTTATTATTGGGGCATTGCTGATCCTCGGAGGAGGGAAAGTTTTGCATAAGACATCAACAAATGAATATTGTATGTCATGTCATATTCATCCGATGGCAGATGCATCGTGGAAAAAATCTGTACATTATGATACACGGTCGGGATACCGGATTGGCTGCGTTGATTGCCACCTGCCTCCAAAAGGGAAAGG
>JANYIW010000128.1 GCA_025358645.1 Bacteroidales bacterium | reverse complement strand
AGTGGTATGGTGTATGCAAATACTCCTGCTGCTGTTGGGGTGCCACTTATTGTAATTGTATTTGTTGCCCATGCTGCTGTTACTCCTGCCGGTAATCCTGCTGCTACTCCAATGCCTGTTGCCAGTGTGGTAGCATGAGTGATAGCGGTAAGAGGGGTACTTATGCAAAGTGTTGGTGTCGTGGAGGCTGCGCCTACGGTCATGTTAGCTGTGACAGTAATAGTGCCTGTCGCATTGACCGATCCACAACCGCCTGTAAGAGTTACTGTATAAGTGAATGATCCGGCAGATGTCGGATTACCGCTGATAGTCACAACATTCCCTGCCCATACTCCCGCTACTCCTGCCGGCAACCCTGTGACTGTTGCACTGGCTGCTCCTGTAGTAGCATAGGTGATATTGGTTAGTGCCGTGTTGATGCATAATGTCTGTGCCGTAGTGGCCGGGGCTGAGGTCAGGGTCACTGTATTATTCGAATTGACTGTAACATTGAATATTGTCGGACTTAAGGCACTACAACCACCAACGGCCTGATAATTAATGCTAATTGTTTGTGTACCTGGAGTGGTCCATGTTACTGTTGCAGTGGCATCTGTTCCTAAACCACCGGAAGTAATAAAACCTCCGACCACTGTCCATAAATAATTTGATTTACCGGCTTCCGTGCTGTAAACATTTCCTGTTGAACCCTCACAAACTAAATTCGGACCAACTAATCCAGGTGTTGGTTTAGGATTTATAGTTACTGTAACCGCTGTGCGTGTTGCACTGATACAACCACCTATGGTCACTTTAGACTCGGCATAATAAGTTGTTCCGCTTACTAATGCTGTTCCAGGAGGTAACAAAACACCTCCTGTAGCTGCGCTATACCAATCGACAGTACATGCTGCCGGAGGAGTAGCTACAAGATTTGCAATAGTTCCGGAACCACAAAAACTCTGATTCGCAGCTGCGGCCGGAGCGGCTGGCGGTAGAGTAAAATTAATTATAACGTCGTCTGATGATGTGCAGGTTCCACTGCTGATTGTCCATCTTAAAGTATAAACTGTTCCATTCAATCCTATAAACTGACTGGTTGGACTTGCCGGCGTAATCAAAGTTCCTCCGGCACCAGTAACAACAGTCCAGAATCCTGTACCAACACCCGGTGCATTTCCTGCAAGAGTTGCTGTGGTTATTCCACAAATAGCCTGATCACCGCCTGCTGCAGCTGTAGTTGGAACAGGGTAAACAGAAACAATTCCAGCATCCACTACTCCAATTGAAACACCTCCATTATAATTAAAGTCCGTAAGTTTATAATCTCCCGGAATTGGAGTTGGAAGAATATAACCACCAACTGGAATTGAATTTATTACTATTGGTATCTGAGCAGCCAGACCAATTTTATAACTAAGTGTATAAGGCAAAATAATTGCATATGGTGCAGTGAAAGTAACAGGAATACCTGCTGCTCCACAAATCGGACCAGTTGGATTTAATTTTGCTCTAGGCTTAAGATCCGTTATTGAACCCAAAGTATAATTATCGGAACCCGTTGAGGATATCAATCCAGTTGAAGTTGCGGTTCCGTTTGAGTTGTTCCCAACTGATGAGGTTGCAATTTCAACCCATTTGCTCGTACCAGTATTGTAATTAGCCAACCTTATATTAGACAAACCACCGGTAATTAATGGATTTACATCACTTGAGGGCGTCCAGTTCAAATTCAAAATAGCCTGACTTCCTGCAGTAGTTGCAACTTTATAATACTCCTGAGCACTAACTCCCAATAATGGAGCTGTAATATTTGCTGAGGTACTGTTTGGTGTTATATATTCTGCAGACCATAACAGAGGACCTGTCTGAGTTGATGAAAGCTTGATATTATTTCCAAGAACATTCGGAGTTCCTGACTTACCAATCGGGAACAGGAAATAATCAAACTGACTGATACTTTTGATAAGAGGTCCATCAACGAAGGAACCAGCACTTCCTCCTAATGGAACAACACTAATTATAGCTGGGTTAGTAATTGTTAAGGTTCTTCCTGTACCTGTGTTAATTAAACCGGATGTGAGTAGTAAATTGTTCTTAATCTCAACAGCACCTCCATTGTCAACTCTAAGTCCTGCACTATTGTTTATCTCCAGGTTATTGAGGGCATTGATGCCTGTGAAATTACCTAATGCTCCACCAATAGTTTGAGGACCGGACCCTGCAAATGAAACTGTTGCTCCGGCACCTGTTCCACTCATAAATACTCCGGTGTTATACCGTTCCATTGTACCCTGAATTATGAGTTTTTTATTATAAACACTGTTATCCAGAGTTGGTCCGTCAATTTTAAGCTTATTACAGATAGTAAGATATTTATCCGGTAATACTCGTGTTCCTGTTCCTGAAAAAGTAATATTTGCAATATTGTCGTACAGGTCTGCACCTATTGTATAAGTCCCAGTGCCTCCATACTCAACAGTAGAATTATTTGCACAACTTAAGAAGGATGTGTAAACTCCTGCCGGGAAAGAACCGGTCTCAAGATATAGTGTTCCACTACCGGTAACAGTTCCAAGGTTATTACCATAGGATCCAAGCGGGACTATGAGTTTATTATTAATTGCAGTCCTGTAGGCTGAGCAATTAATAGTATTTAGGGTCACATTACTGTTAATATTTACAATAAATCCGTTTGGCGCTCCGGTAAGAGTATATGGATCTCCACCTGTTTGAGACCAAATGGTTTTATCGTTCCAGTTACCGTTTGCGTTACTTGTAAATTCCGGGACAGCCCCAAAAAATGATCCTGCTATACCAGCTGTATATTCACCGCTAAGATTGTTAGTACCAGCAGGATAATTAGTTGGTATCAGGTTCAAATCCTTATCTACCCCTCCTGCTAATGTCCATACTGAACCAGGGACCGAAATTCTGGCTGATAGATAATTCGCTTCATCCCCGACAACATCTTCCTGCATATAGTTCAAAACCAGATCACCTGAGAACCCGGTTATTCCTGAACTCTGTACTTCCCAATAATAATCAAGGGCATTTGCCACACTCATTAAAGCAGGATGCCTGCTGTTAATGTTATTTATTCGCACATAACCAAGAGTACTGCTGGTTCCTATAGTTAACGATGCAGGTGTATATTTACCTGAAGTCCCAATCGGATAAAGAAATGATGTTGCGCCCGGATTGAAGAACTTTCTGAGACCAACATTACTAAAAACTCCGTCAGAAGTAATCATTTTAGAAGTGCTGAATGGCGCTCCCTGAATCAAACTATTTACACCAAGAGAAACTAGATTCTTCTTAATATCGAGTATACCCAGGGTCATTGTCAGATCTTCCTGAAGTGTTATATCATTTAATATTTGAGCCCCGGCAGCGTTGTTCAATGTTAACATGGCATATGCTCCAGTTCCATCAACTTTCTGAAGAGATGTTCCATTAAGAATAATACCGTTTCCAACCAGATTATTATCAAGATAACCAGCATTATTTGTAAAATCTCCTTTAACTGTTACCGGATTGATCCCAATTATAAAATTACCGGAACTGAGTTTCAGGTTGCGATTTACTGTTGAAGGATTCGACAGAGTCAATGAAACTGCCGGGCTCACTGTAAGATCATAAAAATCAGTGGCCCCTGTTATAGTCTGAACTCCATTTAATGGAGGTGTATTTGTTGCACTAAAGGTAGTGAGGTTAGTTCCGTAAATATAACCTCCGGTACCAGGAGTATTAACAAGGTTGCCGTTAAAAGTTACATTTATATTGTTCGCATTCATAACACTATTTGTGTTAATAGTCATATTACCATTAAGAACTAATGGACTGACCATAAGCCGTACTGTTGCGGCCTGACCTGCTGCTCCGGCTATTGTAAGATTATTTAAAGGAATAGTTGCATCAAGAGAATAGTTTTGCGGAGCAGTTGTTCCCGGGTTGAATACTATGGTTCCTCCTGTAACAGCGCTCGTTTCAGGCCGAAGGTACAAATCTCCCAATGGAGTTGAAGGTGTGGTAGTTGCTCCATTACCTCTGACAATATTCAGAGTACCACCCGACATGGTAAAGTCACTTCCTCCGTTCAGGACTTCTAATTTTGCATTTGTGGTATTTGATGCTTGTCCGTTTATTGTAACGATACCCCCTGATTGAGAATATTTCAGAACACCGCCTGCATTTAAAGGATTACGGCGTATCTGACCATTTACCTTTAGGGTTCCACCCTGAACATCAATTGCTGAAGCACCGCTTGAGGAATATTCTATATCGTTGTTATTTACATCAGTACCGGGGGTGTTGCCAACATAGACATTCCCATTTATTAAAGTCAATTTGCCGCTTAACAATAAGTCTCCATTATTATTTGCCGCGGTTCCAATCAAAATATTTCTGTTCCCGGTATTGCTTGGCAAATTGATTAATAAGCCTGAAGTAGCT
>JANYIW010000078.1 GCA_025358645.1 Bacteroidales bacterium | reverse complement strand
TCTTCTTAAAGACAGACTATCCTTAACACTCAGGGCAACAGATCTCTTTAACACCCTGAAGAACAGGTATACATCATGGGGATATAACTTCACTGCCGATAACTGGAGGAAACAGGAAACCAGGGTGGTATATTTAAGCCTATCATATTCGTTTGGATCGGGAAAGACCTTTAAAAGCACCAAAACGGAGAATAAAGAAACAGCACCGGTATTGGAGATATACTAGCAAGAATTTTACTGTTTTAGATTATTCTCAAGGGACACAGAAAGGCTGTCGAGTGAGCTTTTTATACTTACATATCTGTCAGTGAACCAGGTGTAGCTGTGGAGATGGTCACTTATCAGATTCTGAAAAACAGGATCATTAAGCATCATTCAATGAAGCCTGATTTTAAAGTGTCAGGTGTATTCCGGAATACGTTCATGGTATATTTATTCAAAACAAACTATTCAAAGATAAAATTATCTGTCAATAAATACATCCCCCTTACTGGTACAAACAAAAATTCAATCCTTCAATATGCCGCTTCATTACCAATTTGTTCAGTTTCATCACTATTCTCGGTTTATTCTTTCCTTATGATTTGTATCTTTGAATATTATGCAAAAAAATTCAATAAAACGGTATTTGATTATAACATTGCTCTTGTCAGTGGCAATTGGTATAATGATCCATTTCCAGATGGTAACAGAATTATTGTTCGGGGATGGGGAGAGACGACATGGAGGAAGGCTTATGGTAAGTTTTTCCCATCTCGTTTGGGAGTACATGATTACTGTCGTTGTCGCTTTTTTGATGTTTACCCTGAATTTTTTTATTTTAAAACCTACTGAGAAGCACTATAAATTGAAATTGTATGCAATTCCTGCGGCGGTTATTCTCACACTGATTTCTGTTTTTGTACTGAATGATTTGTTTTTTTCATTATTGAGAATGGTTGATCCTGAACCAAAGACGAGAGGGTTCCATAATGAATTTATTTACAGAAATTTTTTTGTTTCCGGACTGGTAATTGGATGTATACTGATAATCCGACTCGTAAATCAGAATCAATGGGTACAGATTGAAAATGAGACTTTGAAGAGTGAAGCTCTTCAAAGACAGTTCGAATCTCTTAAAAACCAGCTTAGCCCTCATTTCCTGTTCAATTCGCTTACTGCTCTCAAGACATTGATCAATGAGTCTCCTTCAATAGCTCAGGATTATACAAATAATCTTTCAAAAGCACTTCGCTATACACTGCAAAGTAATGAAAAACAACTGGTTACTTTAAAAGAGGAAATGGATTTCACTGAGTCATATTTATTCCTGATCAAGATGAGGTTCGATACCAGTCTTTCAGTAGTTATCCAGACAGATGAAAAATACATGATTTACAGGTTACCTCCGTTAACTGTTCAGACGCTGGTTGAGAATGCAGTAAAGCATAATGAAGTAAGTAAACGTAAACCACTTACTCTGACCATTAAAACGACTGAAAGCCCCAGCCTTATAGTCATGAACACAATACACGAGAAAATCACGGCAGAAGATGGAACAGGGATTGGTCTGGCGAATCTTTCGAAACAGTTTCAGCTGCTTTTGGGGAAGGATATTAGCATTAGCAATGAGAACAATGAATTCAGGGTTGAAGTACCGTTAATAAATCCATGAAATAATGAAAGCTCTGATCATAGAAGATGAAATACTGGCGGCTAAACATTTGCAGCATGTCCTTAACGAAGTGGGAGGAATAGAGGTTATTACAGTACTTGACAGTATTTCAGAGGCTGTTGACTGGTTTCAATTGAATCCTCAACCGGAAATTTTATTCCTTGATATTCATCTAGCTGATGGCTCTGCATTTGAAATTTTTAATAATGTTAAAGTCAGCTGCCCCATTATTTTTACTACAGCTTATGATGAATATGCTCTTAAAGCTTTTAAGGTAAACAGTGTTGACTACCTGCTTAAGCCAATTGAAGCCGGGGACTTGAGGAATGCGCTGAAAAAGCTGAATGGTCTTTCATCGGCTAATTCCATCCAGTCTGAAATTCAAAATCTTATCGAATCTTTCAGAAAAGCTTCATCATATAAAACTCATTTTCTTATCCCGTTAAAAGGTGATAAGCTTTTTCCTCTTCAATCGAGTCAGATTGCATGTTTTTATATCGATGCCAGTCTGGTTAAAGCCAGGACTTTTGATGATAAAACCTACACATTCGAATATACTCTTGATGAACTTGCTGCAATGCTTAATCCTGCTGATTTTTTCAGGGCAAACCGTCAGTTCATAATTAGCAGGAGTTCAGTAAAAGATATTGATTTCTGGTTCAACAGCCGGTTATCTGTGAATCTTAAGGTTTCTACCCCTGAAAAGATACTAATCAGCAAGGCCCGTGTGCCGGAATTTAAGAGCTGGTTTGGAGGGCTTAGATCTTTCGGGGTAAACAAAGGAAATATTTAAATAGAGAAATTTATATGAAATCAAATCAAATTAATTCTGTATCAACGACTTCTCTTTTTATTCAGAGACACTCAGCGATTATCAGAACCTGGCACTGGCTAACATTTCTGATTATTTCAGGATCAATGATCACAGTCTTGATAAACTCCACTATGACTAACCAGCGCAAAAATATTCCCATGGTCCAGGAACAACTGAAATCCAGGGATATAGTTGTTACAGAAGATCAGGCTTTTGCTGTAACCCGCGAATATGAAGACAAATTCTGGGGTATTCATAAATTACTTGGCTACGGTCTTGCATTTCTGTTAATTTCAAGGGTAGTTATTGAACTAACACAACCAGGTGATGAAAAGATTTGCGCAAGAATAAAGAATGCACTTGGATTATTCAGGGAAAAAGAAGGAAACTGGAAGGAATACAGACACTATCTCATAGTTAAATATAGCTACCTCCTGTTTTATCTTCTATTGTTCTGTATGGCTATTACCGGTCTGGGTCTGGCTTTTGGCCGGGAATTGGGTTTCTCACGGGAACTTCATGGAACAATAAGGGAAATACATAATTTCGGCCAGTATCTGATGTATGCATTTGTCGTTGTCCATTTATGTGGAGTTATTATTGCCGATAATACTAATAATAAAGGCCTTGTTTCTGGAATGATAAACGGGAATAAGTAAATGAAATACATTGATATGCATTGAAATGATTTGGATAAAAACGAAATATAAAAAGATGAGAACTAAAACCCGATATCAGTTTACCAGTAAGTCAATTATGCTGATCATGATCAGTATTACTTTTCCATCTTATGCATTTACACAACCGGGCAAAGTGAATACCGACAATATTAAAAGGAAATGGCTTGATGTGGAATATGCAGTTAAATCGCAGTCGCAGAAACTGGATATTTATCTTCCGGATGAGGGAGACGGATTATTTCCGGTTATTCTTTCAATTCATGGCGGCGCTTTTAAATCGGGTGATAAAGAAGACGGACAGATTACTCCAATGCTGAAGGGATTAAAAAGAGGCTATGCTGTAGTTTCTATTAACTACAGATTAAGTGGTGAGGCAATATTTCCGGCACAGATATTTGATGTCAAGGCTGCAGTGAGATGGATCAGGGCAAATGCAAAACAATATAAACTGAATCCCGACAGGATAGCAGCATGGGGTGGATCAGCAGGAGGTCATCTTTCATCATTGACTGGAACCTCAGGTAATGTAAAAGAGCTGGAAGATCTGTCACTGGGAAATGCAGATAAATCAAGTAGGGTTGAGGCGGTAGTGGATTGGTTTGGTCCTGCCGATTTCCTGAAAATGGATGAACAGCTTAAGGAGAGCAAGGTGAAAAATCCGCAGATTCATTCTGTTCCTGATTCTCCTGAATCAGAGCTGATTGGCAAGAATATTACGGATGCCCCTGATCTGGTAAAAAGGGCAAACCCCGAGACTTATATTACTCCTGATGATCCTTCGTTTTTTATTCAGCATGGACTAATTGATCATCTGGTACCTTACCAACAGTCTGTTAATCTTGCAAAAAAACTGGAGCAGGTTCTTGGAAAGGAAAAAGTAACCATTGAATTACTGCCAGGTACTGATCATGGTGGCCCGAACTACGAGACAGAACAAAATCTGAATAAAGTTTTTCTCTTTCTGGATAAAATTTTAAAAGGGTCATAACAGGTTCTAAATTTTAAGTACTCACTATTTAAATCAAGAGAGAAAATTCAACCGTAATAATTGTCAGTTCACTCTTCATTTTTTCAGTTTGATAAGCTTTATTTCCTGAAATCAGCATTCAGGCTCTATTTTAGTGCCAATTATGGTCAGAGGCTGAATTGAATACTGAGGAAACTACAGACACCATATATTAGTTCATCATTTAATCGTCATCGGTATTTTAAGCTTTTCTGGCATCAATTTTTTGCTATTTATCTTGATATTGGTAAAATTTTAAATACTTAAGTTAGATTCACAAAAAAATAAACAAGTAATAATGAATAAGCTATTTATAAAAATACTGTTTTTGACCTATTTACTGGTTCAGGTCGCTGCAGTTTATTCTCAGGAACAGATAATTATACCCTCCATTAATGGCGAATTTAAATTTGACGGCAATGTTGATGATGACTGCTGGAGGAATGTCAACTCACTGTCAATGGTGATGCATACACCGACATTCGGTAACGAGCCTACAGAGAAAATGGTTAGTGCCCAGCCCATTCCAGTAGAACTTATGCTGGGAAATAAATACGGGACTGTAAATCTTGTTTTCAGCAAGAATTTTTCACAGACTTCGAGATTTGGCTTTTTCCACATGAACACTGTTAAGTTCGACTATAAGGATGAATACAAAAACAGTTTCATCCTGCAGGATCTTGTCTATGTTGAGACATTTAAAAACATTCGTGTTGCAGCAGGTGTGGCTTATAGTAAAGGAGGATTTGCACCTACTGCAGGTCTGCAATATCTGTTTGTCGGCAAAAAGTTCATGTTTCTTTTTGCCCCGAGAGTAAATATTGAGAGTGATCCATCTTATGATATAATGACAAGTATTCAGTACAAACCTGAAATAAATGATCGTTTAAATCTCTATACCCGTATTCAGATGCTCAACTTATTCAATGCGGAAGGCAATATAAAAAGCTATCAATGGATGCGTCTGGGACTGGAAGCAAAAGGACTTCAGTTTGGTCTGGCTTTTAACCTCGATGAATTCGGACCTGATCCTTCGGTTGATACCAGTTTTGGCGTATTTATCAGGAAGGAAATTTTTTAATAACGAAGCCCCTCCGCAATGAAAATTAAATAAGTAATAATTAATTATAGTATTTTGTATGGAATCCAAAGAAAAAAGATCAATTAATCACACAATGCGTGTACTTCACAGGAACATCGGATTCTTCTTCCTCGGATTTCAGGGGAAGCAATATACACTAATTAATCCAAGAGAAGGTAACGATTTCAATATAGTATTCAATGAAGGCCGGAGTACGTACACATAAGCATAATTAGTTAATCGCGGGAGGTAGATTGAATGCTCAGTATTTAACTGTGCCTTTTTAAAATCTGTTATTGTGTGCATCATTATTTGATTACCTTTATAACTTCCTTCAAATTTTATAAATAACATTTAAAAACATCAAAATTATGACAGTAATAATTGTAGGTATTATAATTATCATTATCGGATTTGTTGCTACCAAGTCTGATGAACCGATGTTACGCAAATACAAGACTTTGATTAAAACAGCGGGAGTAATTGTCGTTCTTGTAGGAATGTCAATTGCATGTGTAGTTCAGGTTGAACCGGGGCAGGTAGGTGTGCAAAAGTTGTTTGGGAAAGTGAATAGTAATATCCTTGAAAGCGGATTAAATATTATTAATCCATTGGTGCAGGTTGTTATGTTCGATGTCAGAACAGAAAATTATACTATGTCGGGAGTACAGGATGAAGGAACTAAACAAGGGGATGATGCCATTCGTGTTTTAACGGCAGATGGACTGGAAGTAGTGATCGATCTTACTGTTTTGTACAAAGTTCTTCCCGCGGAAGCGCCCCGTATTCTCAGTGAGGTTGGAATCGATTACCGGAATGTTCTGGTTCGTCCGATCTGCAGGACAAAAATCAGGGACAACGCTGTTTATTATGATGCTGTTGCTCTTTACTCCACTAAAAGAGATGAATTTCAGTCCAAGATTTTTTCAACTATTGAAGCAAATTTCAAAGATCGCGGATTATTGCTGGAACAACTTTTAGTTAGGAATATTACACTACCTGCATCAGTAAAAGCCTCTATTGAATCAAAAATAAATGCTGAACAGGATGCACAGAAGATGACCTTCGTTCTGCAAAAGGAAACCCAGGAAGCTCAAAGAAAAAGAGTTGAAGCACAGGGTATTGCCGATTATCAGAAGATATTAAGCACAGGTCTTAGCGACAAATTATTACAGTATGAAATGATTAAAGCTATTACTAATTCACCTAATGCCAAGCTGATCTTCATGACTAATGGGAAAAATCTTCCAATGCTTGTGGACAGCAAATGATTATGATGCAAATATGATATTTATTATAGTTGCTGACTAACTGATTATATTTTTGGTATTTTTGCGATCCAGATGAAATCAGGTTTGCATCCATATCACAATATTGAAAAATCACTTTACCATTTTAGTTTCCTGAGGGATATTAAAGTACATGGTATATACTTTAATAGTTTTGTCAGGTTTTTAAATCTCTATTGCTTCATCAGGAAGGAACATGCACACGATTTTTACTCTGTTATTTTATTTACCAGAGGGAATGGCAGTATTATAATTAATAGTAATGCTTATACTGTTCAACCACAAACGATATGCCTTGTTGCCCCGGACCAGATGCACTCATTTGAGGGTCTTGGAGATGTAGAGGGTATTATCTTTTTCTTTTGTCAGGATTTTTATGTTGAAGAATTCAGTTTTATCCGGCTGTTAAATGTATTTTCATATACCTCACAACTGGACCTGAATATTTGTAATCCCTGTATAACCTTAACCGACACGGAGTATTGCTCAGTAACTTCCACTATAAATTCAATTCAACAGGAATACGAATCATATACATCCACAAATAATTCTGCGGTTATAATTCGTTCCCATCTGAATATCATGCTGTTAAAACTTTCTGCTTTGTATGAAGCTAAATCCAGGAAATCAAATATAAACGACAGCATCCTCATTCACTCATTATCCAAGATGGTGGATTCTTACTTTATTCAGGAACAACAATTAGGGTTTTATACCTCGGCATTCAATATCTCCGAAAGCCAGCTAAACGATATATGTAACAGGCATTTTAACTGCGGCTTAAAAAAGATTTTACAAAACAGACTGATGCAGGAAGCCAGAAAACTGCTTTTATCCTCTGAATTATCAGTTTCTGAGATCGCTTATAAGTTGAATTTTGAGGATAATTCCTACTTCAATAAGGTGTTTAAGAATAAAATAGGCCTCACTCCAAAAAGGTTTCGTGATATTCATAAAAATTTAGTACCACAAATATCCTGATTCTTACCATTTTCAAAGATCTTATGATTTTATTTTTGCTGAATAAAATTCTAAGAGTTATGAAGAAATATGTTTTTTTGTCATCAATGATCATTGCGACTTTTTTATCCTGTAAAAAAGAAGATACCAAGTTGCCAATCCAGGCCCAGACTTTTGAAATAAATTCTACCGGTTCAACTACATGGAAATACTTTAGTCTTGCCAGTAATGATACTGTAGCTGTCGCCGACCCTACCCATTCAAACACATGGGATTTGGCTTTTCAGCGTTACCGTATCAAAACCAATGGAGGTGAATCTGGTAGTGGATCGGGCAGTGCAGCTAACTCATATCAGAAAGGGCAAATTGGATTTGATGCTTTAAAGATCGTTCCAGATACAGCAACCTTTAAAGTTGATCAATCAATTAGTATCGCAGTACAACAAGGTTACGCAACATATATAGTTAATCCACTATTATATACATGGTTTACCCTTGAGTTTACAACTCAGGGAACTCAGATTGTACCTAGTGATTATATTTATATAGTTAAAACAGCTACCGGAAAATATGCAAAAATATGGATCAAAAGCTATTATAGCGCTAGCAATCTATCTGGTCATGTTACATTTCAGTACAAATATCAGCCTGACGGATCAAAAAATCTGCAATAGATGCTGAGAAAAGTACAGATTCTTATTTTTTATCTGTTTTTACCCATTTTAGCTTTTTCGCAGAGGGTAAGCCTGTCTGGAAAAGTTACCGGACTTGACAGTACCTCGGTAACCGGTGCAACAATTACTCTGAAGGGAACCACTTTTGGGACAGCAACCGACAAACATGGATTTTATAAAGTAGACAAAGTAATCCCGGGAACTTATACTTTGCGGGTATCGTTTGTGGGATTTGAAACACTGGAGCAAACTGTCGACATACGTAATGAAGAAAACCATTTTGATTTTTATTTAAGAGAATCAAATATCGATCTGAATGAGGTTGTGGTTACCGGTACAAAATCTGAAAAAGCGCTTAAGAATGCTCCGATACTTACACAGATTATCAGCGCTCGTAAAATGCTTGAACTTGGTATTACAAATGTAGTCGACGCATTGCAGAATATGGTGCCCGGTCTCAATGTAAATCATAATGGGACATTAGTACAAGTCACTCTTCAGGGAATGAATGCAAAATATGTGCTGTTTCTTATCGATGGAGAAAGAATTGCTGGTGAAGTAGACGGGGATATAAATTATTCTATGCTCAATCTCCAAAATATCGACCATATTGAGATAATCAGAGGCGCTTCATCGTCGCTATACGGATCCAATGCCATAGGTGGCGTTATTAATATTATTACAAAAAAGATTAATGAACCGTTTGATGCGAAATTCTTTTCCCGGTATTCAAAATATAATGAGATTAATTCCGGGGGCAGTATCGCATTGAGAAAAGGAATAATCGGATCGAGGACAAGTGTTAATTACAACCGTACAGATGGATATGACGTTACTCCGGAAACTCCGCATGACTGGACTCAGACTCCGTACTCATCATATCAAATTAGTCAGAAATTTGAGATAACTCCTTCATCGAAATTATTTTTAGCTCCGTATGTCACTTATTATCAATTCGAACGTGGAAATGTCAGCGCACGTCCTGTGCACGATCTTTATACAGATCTGAGTGGTGGGTTAAAAGGGCAATACTATTTCGGCAAAAGCTCAATTGATTTTTCATATTTTCGCGACCGCTATAACACTTACACAATTCTTGAACAATTAAACAACAAAAGAGATACTGCTTCTTTCGATTTCATACAGACATTCAGGACGCAGGGCAATTTTCATCTTTCAGATAAGAACAATTTAATCGCCGGTGTGGAATATAATACAGAACGTCTTTTCACCACAAGAGCAGAGGGAGGGGCAAAAAATGCTTCGGAGGCCGTGTTTTATTTACAGGAAGATATTCGATTTGGAGAACGATGGGAACTTATAGCAGGTATTCGCACGGGTTCTCACAGTAATTATGGATTTAATGCAGCTCCAAAAATCTCCGCAATGTTTAAACAGGGATTCCTGAATTTCAGAGCATCAGCAGGAACAGGGTTCCGATCCCCCGATCTGAAACAATTATACTTCTATTTCGAGCATTTTGGCCAATTTCTTGTAATAGGCAATCCGCAATTAAAACCTGAATCATCAAAATATATATCAGGGTCAATAGAGTTTTCTAAGCCATGGAATAATTCCTCGGTTACGATCTATAGAAACGTATTGTCAAATATGATTACCGAGCGCATAATAAGTTTACCCGATGCTGTTGAGACTACTTATCAGTATGAGAATGTTGCCAGCGCCTCCGTTAATGGTATTGATTTATTATCGAAACAGAAGATATTTAAGGGACTATGGCTGAATGCAGGATATACTTACGTTCATGCACTGGATAAAGAGACAGGTCTTCAATTATATAATACTGCAAAACACTCAGCTAATATATCGGCAGATTATAATTTCAAGAAAAAGAACTATTCCTTCACTGCACAAGTTAACTGTCAGTTGATGGGCGAAAGGATATATCTTAATCCTGATGGAACAACAGGATATGACAAGCCATACCGTAACTGGCGCGTTACCATTTCACAGGAATATAAATGGTTACGGATATCAACCGGCATCGATAATATATTCGGAATCGTAATACCTGATAATTATGATTTCACTTCTCCAGGAAGACGCTTTTTTGTGGGGATGAATATCGATTTCGGAAAAATCAGAAAATAATCTGTTAATCAGGCAATCGGTCAATTGATAATTTCACAACTTCTACTTTTTTGTTTTATCAGCGTCAGCCTTATTGTCATCAGCATCATCATTGCTCTCGAGCCGTACAAACTGAAGCGGATTGCGGAACCAATTTGTCCGGTATGCTCCATAAATCAGACCAAGAGAAAGCCAGGAAATACCTACGATCTTGGCTTTAATTCCCAGACTTAGCCAGAGATAGAGGCATACCGAAAATCCAAGGAACGGAACTATAAAATGGCTGAAAGTTTTGTGTTCGGCTCGTAAAAAATAGCGTACAAATGAGGATAAATTGACTCCCATAAAAGCAATCAGTGCTCCAAAATTCAATAACTGTGCGCCTAAGGGATAGCTTAGAAGAAAGACACCTCCAAGAATTATTACTCCAACCAGAATTATATTGTTAGAGGGGATGCGTGTTCGTGGATTAATTGCAGCGAAGAACTTGCCAGGGATAGCATTGTCTCTTCCCATACCATAAAGAAGGCGTCCGGCACCCAGCTGAGCACCTGAGCCTGAACCTATAGTAGCTACAAGTAAAGCAAGATTGACAGTATGAAACAGCCATTGACCGCCTGCCTTACCGGCAATATAACAAAAAGCCGTATCCTGGTCAGGAAAAGTTGATCCGGGCCATATTAACTGAGCGAAATAAACCTGTACCGACGCCAGAATACCTGTTATAATACAAACAAGTACTGTTGCCAGCAATATATTCCGTCGTGGATTGTGCACCTCTTCCGATAAAGTTGAAATACCATCAAAACCAATATAAGTCAGCACAGCCAGCGAGGCACCGGCTGATACAGAGGAAAATGCAAATGTTTTTGGATCATAGAATGGTCTGGTCCATTCTCCAGCATTAAGAGGAGGATGTAAAAAGAGATAACGGACTGCCGCAGCAAGAAACAATATAATAACCACGCCGAGTCCGGTTGCAATGACAGAGTTGGTACGTGAGCTGGATTCAATACCCCGCAGGTTCATTGCAGTAAAGAGACATGTAAACGCAATGGCATATACTCCGAATGGTATTTCGGGAATTAAATTCATGGCAGCTTTACTGATCCAGATAACACTGATTATAGGATTCATTACATAGTCGAAAATCATACCCCAGCCAACAAAATAACCGAGCGAAGGATGGATTTCTCTGCTTACATAGGTATACGCTGATCCGGCACTTGGATAAGCATTTGCCATTCGTCCATAACTAATTGCGGTGAACAGCATCGCAAACATGCCAATCAGAATTGTCGTAACCACATGTCCACGGGCCAGACTGGCTGCAGCCCCGAACAATGGCATTGGCGCTGTAGGTTGAATAAGGATAATCCCGTATAGTACCAGTGAAGAGAGTCCAAGAACACGTTTTAAACCCGGTCCGGAAGGAGCTGAAGTATGAAGGTCACTCATATAGCTTACTTATCATGAATATTATGACCATAAACCTAATAATTATAAACTTAATTCAATTACCTGAATTCAATAAAAATGAAATAAAGAATTCATACAAAATTTTTGTGTTGTAATTCCTGTCAAATTTTTTAACTAACTTTATTACTCTCAATTTGAATTTTAACATCTTCAATTAAAAGTTGCGATATGAAAACACCGATTTTATTTACTGTCATATTATTGTTCATCCTTTCCTTTACATGTGTGGCACAGATTCCGGGGGGGAAACTTCTTTTAAAAGATAACTGGACAATACAATCTTCCAAAGAAATAAAATCAGATGCAAAAACCATTTCAACTATTGGTTTCACGACCAATGGATGGTATCCGACATCTGTTCCGACAACCGTTCTGGCTGCATTAGTTGCTAATAAAGTTTACCCCGATCCTTACTTCGGGACCAACATCAGTAATCTTCCGGGTACGATTCCTTATCCAAAAAGGGAGATGCCCGATGGCAGTCCTTTTAAAGTTGCATGGTGGTATAGGACAGAATTCAATCTACCTGCAGAATATAAGAAAATGCATACCTGGCTACAGTTTCATAGTATAAACTATAAAGCTAATGTATGGCTTAATGGAAAGCTTATAGCTGATACAGCTACTGTCCAGGGCGCTTATCGGCTCTTTAACCTTGATATTTCAAAAGCAGCCCTGGCAGGTGAAAATAATTGTCTTGCTATAGAGATATTTCCTCCGAAAGGAATGGACCTTACTATCACATGGGTTGACTGGAACCCCACAACACCCGACAGGGGTATGGGTATATGGTACGATGTATCCGTTCATGCCACAGGGGATGTTGCAATTGAAAATCCGCATGTGGTAACTAAGCTGAACCTCCCGTCAACCGATAAGGCTAGCCTGACTATTTCAGCTGAGCTCAGGAATGCTGAGACGAAAAAGGTTACAGGATTATTAAAAGGAGTTATTGAAAATATTATTTTCTCACAGGAAATCACGCTTCAAGCAGGCGAAACAAAGTTAGTCAGCTTTCAACCTGAGTCATTTCCTCAATTGGTGGTGGCCAATCCACGGCTCTGGTGGCCACATACAGTCGGTCCTCAGAATCTCTACGACCTGACCCTTAGCTTTGATGTCTCGGGTAAAACTACAGACACAAAAAAGGTTCGGTTTGGCATTCGTGAGATCACAGCCTGGATGAACAATTTCGATAAACAGCACACAAAAGTTTTCCAGGTTAATGGCAAAAACATCGTGATCAGGGGTGGGGGATATGTCCAGGACCTTATGCTCCGTCCATCGAACGAAAGAATAGATGCTGACTTGCTATATGCAAAACATATTAACCTTAATACTTTAAGGATGGAGGCGCCGCGTGGATCAGACTACCTGTTTGAAAGATGCGATGAAGAAGGTATTTTACTTATGGTAGGCTGGTGTTGCTGCAGCTCATGGGAGCTTTGGAAAAACTGGACACCTCATACAACAGATGTTGCTGAGTTGAGCTGGAAAGACCAGATTGTACATCTACGCAATCATCCTTCTGTATTTACATGGCTTTACGGAAGTGATAATTTTCCACCTGCAAATGTTGAAAAGCGGTATATTAAAATATTGGATGAATACGATAACACCAGGCCTTATGAATCTTCAGCCACCCAGGCCCCAAGTACTATTGCAGGCTTAACCGGTGTTTACATGGGACCTTATCCGAAAGTGTATGCTTATTTCCCGCCGTCTTACTGGTATACAAAACTTGAATTTAATACAGAGGCAGGTCCTACAGGCGAACAGTTGTCACCAATTGAAACTATGAGGAGGATGATGCCTGAAAAGGATCTATGGCCAATGAGCCCCTCGTGGGATCTGCGTCTGCATAAAGCATTTTACCCGATTGCAAGGGCAGCTTTCGAATCGCGCTACGGCAAACCAACTGGTATTGAAGAGTATTGCGTTAAATCACAGGTATTTCAGAATGAAGCTGTAAAGGCTATGTTCGAAGCATTCGCCGGAAATAAATATCGTTCCAGCGGTATTATTTATTGGATGTATAACTCCGCCTGGCCCAAATTATACTGGCAGTTATACGATTATTACTTTATGCCCAACGGAGCTTTTTATGGAGCAAAAAGCGCCTGCGAACCGCTTCATATTCAGTATTGTTATGATGACAAATCGATTAAAATTGTGAATTCATATTACCATGATTTTGACGGATTGAAGGCAAAAGTGAGAATCTTCGATTTTAATATGAAGGAAGTCTTCTCGAATATGTTCGATGCCAGAGTTGGCGCTGATGGGAGTGAGAAAATATCTACCCTTGTGATTCCAAAAGATATCACAAAAGTTTATTTCCTGAAACTGGAATTACAAGATGCTTCCGGAAAACAAGTATCTTCCAATTTTTACTGGTTGAGTTCAAATGGAGATGAGAAGGCCGATTTTACAGATCTTACAAAACTACCGGAAGCGATCGTAAATGTTACTACAACGGAATTACAAAAAGAGGGGAACAAAGGACGTCTCACTGTTACCATTGAAAATCCGGGAAACGGATTGGCATTTGCTGTGAACCCAAAGATACTGAAACTGACTTCAAAAGAACCTGTTCTACCTGTATTCTGGGAGGATAATTATTTTTCTCTTCTTCCTAAGGAAAAGAGAGTTGTTAAGGTAGAATTCGACCTGAAGGATCTTGATGGAGAAAAGCCTCTTCTGAAAGTTGACGGATGGAATGTGAAAGCTGAAATAAAATAAAAATCCCCCAGCTTCGCTGAGGGAGTAATTTGTTTTCAACCCCTTTCGGGTTTTTGATTATTTTTCTTCAGCTTCTTCAGAAAGCAAGCTTTCTTCGAATCTTCATCAAAATAATCAACCCCGCCATTGGCGGGGTTTGTTCAGGTTTTGCGGAGAGAAAGGGATTCGAACCCCCGGTACCCTTTTGAGGTACACACGCTTTCCAGGCGTGCCAGTTAAACCACTCCTGCATCTCTCCTTAACTATGCACCTGAGGTAAAAAACAGGGGCGCAAATTACAAAAATATTTTAATAAAATGATCCCTCATGAAATTTCTCCTGCCAATGATATATTCAAAGATTGTACGACTTTTTCCTTTGACGAAAATCTTCCCAGCAGATGCATTAGTTTGGTGACTGAGGCTTCCGATGTTATGTCCTTCCCGCTTACTACACCCGCCGCAAGCATCTGGCGGCTTGTCTCATATAATCCCATCTCAACACTCCCGCCATGGCACTGCGTGACATTAAGTATTATTCCGCCTTTATCTATAAATTGTTTCAGGTCATCTAAAAACCATTGATAGGTCGGTGCATTACCAGAACCGAATGTCTCAATAATAAGTCCTCTTAATCCATCAGTCCTGGTGATGGCATTTACCAGTTTCCTGTTTATGCCGGGGAATAGTTTTAGGATAGCAACATTTGTATCAAAGCCTTTATGAACGATAAGCTTCTGTTCTTTTCGCGGGTAACTGATAAGATTATGAAAATATTTTAAATGTAATCCAACTTCAGCAAGCAGGTGATAATTTGGTGAATAGAAAGCATCGAAATGCTCAGCGCTCATTTTTGTTGTGCGGTTACCCCTGGTAAGTTTGTTATCGAAAAAAATACAAACTTCCGGTACTGCCGGCGAATCGTTTTCAATTGCTGCCGCAATTTCAATGGCTGTTATCAGGTTCTCCCTGCCATCTGTACGCAGCAGTCCGATAGGTAGCTGTGAACCTGTAAGAATAACAGGCTTCGCCAGGTTTTCAAGCATAAAACTCAGAGCTGATGCTGTATATGCCATAGTATCAGTACCATGCAGGATAACAAATCCATCAAAATCGTCATAACTTTCTTCGATTATCTCAGCCATTTTGACCCATACTCCCGGATCAATATTGGAAGAATCCTTCACAGGATCAAAAGAGATCGAATGAAGATCGTAGCCGAATTTACGAAGCTCCGGCACATGATCTGAGATATGCCGGAAGTCAATTGGTACCAGTGATCCGGAATGAGGATCGTGCACCATTCCGATAGTTCCCCCGGTATAAATGATTAGTATGGAAATTTCCTTATTATTTTTCATATTTATCTTACAAATTGAAAAGCCCGGTTGAGTTGGAATATGTAATAAATGCTATCTCTTCCTCGCTCTTTCCAAAAATGTCAGCCAGCTTTTTATTTATGATGCAAATATATGCACTCTCGTTCCTTTTTCCTCTGTAAGGGACTGGGGCAAGATATGGAGAATCCGTTTCAAGAATAATATGCTCAGGACCAACCTCTTTGACAATTTTATCCAATCCGGAATTCTTAAAGGTCACAACACCGCCTATACCTAGTTTAAATCCTATTGCAAGAACTTTCTCAGCATCATTTATATTTCCGGAAAAAGCATGAAAGACTCCTTTCAACCCTTTTCCTTTAAACTCATCCAAGACTGAGAAAACTTCAGGAAATGCTTCCCTTGAGTGAATGACTACCGGTAACCCGTTATCAGAGGCAAATGCAAGTTGTCGTCTGAATGCAATTAACTGTACATTCAGAAAAGTTTTATCCCAATGCAGATCAATACCGATTTCCCCTACTGCAATAAATTTGTGTTTTGCGAAAAGGGATTCAAACTTTTCAAGCTGAGAAAGATAATCTTCTTTGACCGAAGTTGGATGAAGACCTATCATTGGATAACAGATACCCGGGTATCTGTCAACTGCAGAAAGCATCTGGTCAACAGATTGTATATCAATAGATGGCAACAGCATCTTTGAAATCCCGCTACTAACTGCTCTGTTTACCACTTCATCCCTGTCGGTATCGAAATCCGGAAGATAGAGATGCGTGTGAGTATCAATAAACTGCATTATACAACCCCCTGCGCAATCATGGCATTTGCCACCTTCACAAATCCTCCTATATTGGCTCCATCAACATAGTTTATAAAACCGCTCTCTTTTGTGCCATATTTTACGCATGTTTTATGAATGTTTTTCATTATTGTCTGAAGCTTCTCATCAACCTCTTCACGCGACCAGGGCAATCTCATTGAGTTTTGGGTCATTTCAAGTCCCGAAGTTGCGACGCCTCCTGCATTGGCTGCTTTCCCCGGGCCATAGAGTATTTGTGCATTCAGAAATACCTGTACTGCTTCAGGTGTGGAAGGCATATTAGAACCTTCTGAAACACAATTACATCCGTTTTTAACAAGTAATTTAGCATCTCCCTCATTTATTTCGTTTTGAGTTGCACAAGGCATTGCTATATCGCATTTAATTATCCATGGCCTTTTCCCTTCAAAGTATTCAACGCCATATTTATCAGCATATTCTTTTATTCTCCCTCTCCTTTCATTTTTAAGCTCCATAATGAACTTAAGTTTGTCGCAATCAATTCCCTTTGGATCGTATATAAATCCGTTTGAATCAGACGATGTAACTACTTTCCCTCCAAGCTCTGCAACTTTCTCAGAAGCAAACTGGGCTACATTGCCTGATCCTGAAATACACACCACCTTTCCTTTCAGGCTGTCGCCGCGCGTGGTGAGCATCTCCTGTGCGAAATATGTGGCTCCGTATCCTGTAGCTTCGGGACGGATAAGAGAACCGCCCCATTCAATACCTTTGCCGGTTAGAACGCCCGTAAACTCATTCTTAAGCCTTTTATACTGACCGAAAAGAAACCCTATTTCACGTCCTCCTACTCCGATATCCCCTGCAGGAATATCTGTGTCGGCGCCGATATGACGGAAAAGTTCCGACATAAAACTCTGACAAAATCTCATTACTTCATTATCCGACTTGCCTTTAGGATCAAAATCGGAACCGCCTTTACCTCCACCCATCGGTAATGTAGTGAGACTGTTTTTAAATACCTGTTCGAAAGCAAGGAACTTTAGTATGCCCAGGTTAACAGTCGGGTGAAGTCTTAATCCTCCTTTGTAAGGTCCTATTGCACTGTTCATCTCAATTCTGAAACCCCGGTTGATCTGAACTTCACCTTTGTCATCCAACCAGGGAACTCTGAATATTATTGTTCTTTCGGGTTCTGCAATTCTTTCCAGAATCTTTGCATGTTTATATTTTGGATTCTCTTCAATAAAGGGAATGAGAGATTCTGCAACCTCCTGAACAGCCTGGTGGAACTCGTTCTCACCAGGATTTCTGGCTTTGATTATGGCCATGAATTGTTGTACTCTCGGATCCATAATAAAAAGTTTTTAATTTAAAGGTTAATTGGAATGATAAAAATATGAAAACAATGGCATATAATCCTTTCTTTTCACCGGAATAAATTGTATTACTTTTTATATGGTACGGTATAGATTACCGGGGGAACATTTTAGTAATCCCTTGAACTCCATCTGAAGAAGTTGAGATGATAATTTATAAACAGGAATATTAAGTGACCGGCAAATTGTATCAATTGTCAGTTCCCCTTGTTTGGCAAGTAATTCAAAGATTATCTTCTCAGTCTCATCGAGGTCGGAAAAAAGCGTTCTCTGTACGACCGGTTTTGATTTTTCAGGTTTCCAACTCAGAAAATATTCAATATCATCGGAACATTCTGCCAGAAATGCTTTATTGCTCCTGATCAGGCTGTTACAGCCGGCCGACCATTGATCATCCGGACGTCCGGGTACTGCGAAAACATCGCGGTTATATGAATTTGCTATATCAGCTGTTATAAGTGCACCTCCCTTGATTCCGGATTCGACAACGAGTGTAGCATCTGATAGTCCGGCAATAATCCTGTTTCTTTTAATAAAATTATTTCGTTCAGGCAGTGCATCGGACAGGAAGTCAGTCAAAAGTCCCCCACGGCTCAACATTGTCTTTGAAGTTGAAAAATGCATGGCTGGATACATCGTTTTAAATCCATGTGCAAGGACGCCGATTGTCTCCAGATTATTTGCAAGGGCTGCTTTATGTGCAGCAATATCAATTCCATAAGCTAACCCACTTACTATAATAAGATCAGGATGACCAATAGCCAATCCTTCTATGATCCTATCACACAATTCTCTTCCACGTGTTGTGGCATTACGTGTACCCACCACACTTAATATCTTTGAAGCATCCAGATTAGAGTTACCCTTGAAAAAAAACACTACCGGAGAATCATCGCATTGCCTGAGTCGGAAAGGATAATCATTGTCGAGATAGAAGTGGGTTCTTATATTGTTCTTTGTGACATATTCTGCCTCTTTCTCAGCAGTATCGAGATAAGATCTGTCGCTTATATATTTTGCAATACCCGATCCGATGCCAGGTATTTTGATGAGATTTCTATATGGTTCAGTGAAGATTGCTTCAACGTTTCCAAAATGAGACACCAGTTTTCGGGCATTTATATCACCGATACGTGGTATCAGACCCAAAGCGATTTTATGCTTAAGCTGCACATCTGACATAGCACAAGAAATTGAGACAAACAAATATAAAAAAAAAGAGCCGGATAACCAGCTCTTCTCTTTCATAAAAATGTCTCAATATTCAAAATGTTACTTGTTACTTGTTACTTGTTACTGGTTCTTAACCTAAACCTCAAGCCTCAAGCCTCACGCCTCACGCCTCAAGCCTCAAGCCTGTTCTTAAATTACGCCCATATCAAGCATTGAATTAGCAACTTTCAGAAAACCTGCAATATTCGCACCTTTCACATAATCAACATAGCCATCTTCCCTTTTGCCATGTTTAACACACTGGTTATGAATATTACACATGATTTCATGAAGACGCTCATCAACCTCCTGGCTGTTCCAGCGAAGCTTCATTGCGTTCTGGGTCATTTCCAGTCCCGAGGTGGCAACTCCACCAGCATTGACTGCTTTACCGGGAGCAAATAACACATTATGTTTATGAAATTCCTCGACAGCTTCAGGAGTGCAACCCATATTTGATACTTCAGCTACAAGGATAACACCATTTTCAATCAGTTTTTTTGCATCTTCACCAGTCAGTTCATTCTGTGTTGCACATGGGAGAGCAATATCAACTTTTACTTCCCATGGGCGTTTGCCTTCATGAAATTCAACACCTTCAAATGCGTATGAATAAGGTTTAACTATATCTTCATTAGAAGAACGAAGTTCAAGCATATAATCAATTTTTTTGCCTGAAATTCCATTTGGGTCATACACATAACCATCAGGTCCTGAAATAGTAACAACTTTACCTCCCAGTTCACTCGCTTTAAGTGCAGCACCCCAGGCTACATTGCCAAATCCAGATATTGAAATGGTCTTGCCCTTAAGAGTTTCATTTTTTGTAGCCAGCATTTCCTTGGCAAAATAGATCCCGCCAAAGCCGGTAGCTTCAGGACGAATAAGAGAACCTCCCCAATTACTTCCTTTTCCTGTCAGGACACCTGTATGTTCTCCAGCAAGTCTCTTATACATACCATATAAAAAACCTATTTCACGTCCGCCAACTCCGATATCACCAGCAGGGACATCAGTTTCCGGTCCGATGTATTTCCAAAGTTCAAGCATAAATGCCTGGCAGAAACGCATTACCTCTGCATTCGATTTTCCTTTAGGATCAAAATCTGAACCACCTTTACCGCCGCCCATAGGAAGAGTTGTAAGTGCATTCTTGAATATCTGCTCAAATCCGAGGAACTTCAGAATTGAAAGGTTAACGCTGGGATGGAAGCGAAGACCTCCTTTGTAAGGGCCAATCGCATTATTGAATTGAATACGGTAACCAAGGTTTACCTTCACATTTCCTTCATCATCAACCCATGGAACCTTAAAGGTTATAATACGATCAGGCTCAACAATACGTTCAATAATATTAGCTGATTCAAACTGTGGATTTTCGTTATAAACCTCTTCGATCGACTCCAGCACTTCTCTTACTGCCTGTAAATACTCAACCTCTCCCGGATGCTTCTTCTCGAGGTTGTTCATGATTTTATCTACATTCATTATTTTAATATTTAGTTATTATTTTGTCTATAAATAAGTGATTCAAATTTGAGATTGTTTAAAATCATTTAAAATGATAAATCTCATGTTATCAGATGATAACCTTCACACAGGAGGGGTGTGTAGGTTTAGCGATTTAACGACTTTTGCTTTCTCTTCGCGTGTTAATGCGCTGATATAAACAGGAGGATACTTTGCAATTTCTTTCTGAATCTTCTGGAAAAGTATAATGCTTTGTATCAGGCCAAAAAACCTGGTTTCAGTTTTATATCCCCTGAATGAAGTTTTATTTATTTCAACAGAGTTCTTTTTACCACCAACGATACCTGCTGTAAAATATCTGAAAACTATATAATCCCCTTCATCAGAATAGCTGATAAACTGATAATTGAGAACCATAGGCATGAAAGCAAGAATTAACCAGATTGTCGAAAGTATTACAGTCCAGAAAGTATCATCCATACTTAGGAGTGGAAATTTTATCATCCCGATCACGTATGCCATTGCCAGATAAGCCAGTAAGACAACTGTTGCTCCGAAGAGCTTTATTCTGAGACTGATTATTGTTTTGCTATTATCAAATGTCATGTGAAAGATTTTATATAAAATTAATACTTTCGTCTGTTTTTAAAAAACTTAATCAGCAATTCCCTGCATTCTTCCTCAAGTACTCCGGATTCAACTTTAGTCTTTGGGTGAAGTAAAGAGTTGGATATTGTTCTATACCCTTTCTTATCATCTGCAGCGCCAAAAACAATAGTGGTGGCCTGACTCCAGCCTATTGCCCCTGCACACATCGCGCATGGCTCCAGTGTAACATATATTGTACAATCTGAAAGATATTTACCTCCGAGCCAGTTTGTTGCAGCTGTTATGGCCTGCATCTCAGCATGAGCTGTCGGATCCTTCAAGGTTTCGGTAAGATTATGAGCCCTCGCAATAATCATATCATTATATACAATAACTGCTCCTACCGGAACTTCCTGTTTTTCACAAGCTTTATTTGCTTCGGCAAGTGCTGCTCTCATATACTGCTCTTTTTTCCCCTGAGTCATCCTAACGATATTGATCTATAAAAGTATAAAGATTATTGGGATTTATGTTTCTCACTTCAATCTGATAATTTTCTTATTTTTGCTGGAACTTAATTATTAAATGATGTACAGGACTAACACGTGCGGTGAGTTAAAGCTGAATAATACCGGGGAGGATGTAATTCTATGTGGCTGGATTCAGAAATCAAGGGATTTGGGCGGAATGACATTCGTTGATCTTCGCGACAGGTATGGAATAACCCAGCTGGTCTTTAATATGGAAACTAACAGTGATCTTTGTGAAAGGGCCCGTAAGCTCGGACGTGAATTTGTAGTACAGGCAAAAGGTAAGGTAAGAGAAAGGAGTAACAAGAACCTTAAGATGGCTACTGGTGATATCGAGATTGAGGTTAATGAACTCAATATCCTGAACAGGAGTGAGATCCCTCCGTTTACAATCGAAGAGGAGACTGACGGTGGCGAGGAATTAAGAATGAAATACCGTTACCTCGACCTTAGAAGAAACTCAGTTAAGAACAATATTTTACTTCGTCACAGGGTATCGCAGGAAGTCCGTAAATACATGGATTCCATAGGATTCATAGAAGTTGAAACACCGGTGCTGATTAAATCAACACCTGAAGGAGCCCGCGACTTTGTGGTGCCTTCAAGAATGCAGCCCGGTACTTTCTATGCTCTGCCTCAATCACCTCAGACTTTAAAGCAGCTTCTGATGGTAGCAGGTTTTGATAAATATTTTCAGATCGTTAAGTGTTTCAGAGATGAAGATCTTAGAGCCGACAGACAACCTGAGTTTTCTCAGATCGACTGTGAGATGTCTTTTGTTGAAAGAAATGATATTCTTGAAACCTTTGAAGGTCTTGCCAAGTATCTTTTCAGGCAAATAAAAGATATTGAATTCAACGAGCCTTTTTTGAGGCTTCCTTATAATGAAGCAATGGAATTTTATGGTTCAGATAAGCCCGATCTTCGGTTTGGAATGAAGTTCACAGATTTATCCGGATCACTTAAGGGTAATAATTTTGCAGTATTTGATTCTTCAGAATATATAGGTGGGATATGCGCTGAGAATTGTTCAGAGTATACCAGGAAACAGATTGATGAACTGACTGAGTTTGTGAAAAAACCACAGATTGGGGCAAAGGGACTCATATATTTAAGGTATAATGTGGATGGTACTTTAAAGTCGTCAGTGGATAAGTTTTATTCTGCTGTGGATCTTAAGAAATGGGCTGATATAATGAATGCCAAGCCCGGAGACCTTTTATTGGTAATGGCCGGAGATAAGAAGAAAACCCTGACGGCTCTATCTGAATTGAGGCTTGAGATGGGAAACAGACTGGGATTGAGAACAAAGGATAAATTCATTCCGTTATGGGTTGTTGATTTTCCTCTTCTTGAGTGGGATGAAGAGTCGAAGAGGTTCTACGCAATGCATCACCCTTTCACCTCGCCTGTACCTGAAGATCTTTCTCTGATGGAAACTGATCCGGGAAAGGTGAGAGCTAATGCTTATGATCTTGTAATAAATGGTGTTGAAATCGGCGGAGGCTCAATCAGAATTCATGATGCTGAAGTTCAGAAATTAATGTTTAAAGTGCTTGGATTCAGTGACGAAGAGGCAACTGAACAATTCGGATTTTTGCTGAATGCATTCAAATTCGGAGCCCCGCCTCATGGAGGAGTAGCATTTGGATTCGACAGATGGGTGGCAATGTTCGGAGGTCAGGACTCAATACGTGATTTTATAGCATTTCCCAAGAACAATTCCGGCCGTGATGTAATGCTGGATACTCCATCACAGATATCTGATAAACAGTTAAGCGAACTGCAACTTATTATAGGAGGCAAGAAGAAATAAGGAAAGATTTTTTAATCGTGCTTGATCTTGGTTTTAATAATGATTGCCCCGCCATACCCTCTGCTTCCATAAATTGCAGCTGATGTACCCTTTAGAACTTCAATTGATTCAACTAACGTTGGAGAGATATCAGGAAGTTCATACGAAGAAACGCCATC
>JANYIW010000038.1 GCA_025358645.1 Bacteroidales bacterium | reverse complement strand
ACTTTTTTCTAATATCTTTGGGAATAAGGTCTTTGTCAATGCTTGAATTTGAAAGAGTATAATAACCTTTTACTTCATTTTTATCAGTAACTATAACATAACATACAGCCAGATGTCTTTCAACATCCTGGCTGGCATATTCAAGGCTCAATACCGAACAATAAGATTACTGAAAATCGTGTGCTGACATACTCAGGAGCCTTTTAGGCAAAAGTTGCAATTGAAGTTTTAGATACTATTTTAGGGGATTTAGTTCCAATAAAAGATAATCATCAAATGATACCTGGAGATATGGTTGATCTCCTTTTATAATTCCAAGTTCCTTATTATTGACATAATCAATAACCCTATATTTTACATCTTTATCCAATCCTCTGAAATCTACCTTCCCTGAATAGTTTTCTTTTGGAAACTCAATTTCAGGTTGCCCCTCCTTAACGCTGAAGTCATGTTCTTTTCCAAATCGGTTCCATGCCCTGGGGGATCCTGATTGTTTCCAGGGATGTGTATAAAAAGCATAGTAAAACTTCCGATCTTTTTTAATTAGATGTGCTTCAGGATAATCAAATCCAATGTCGTACAGGTTCAGATACTCTCCTCCTTTGCTCAATCGATATTTCTGATAAATATTCAACCATTTTTCATGGTAATTATCCAGATAAGTTGAAAACGTACCGGGTACACCTCCCGTCCCGATTGTAAGTTGGTATGATGGCTCCGCAAGAATTCCGCAGTATTCTTCCAGAACAGGGAAATCATCACCCATTAATGCCTTGTAAAATTTTATTCTCTGGGTTATCTGACTAATATCCGGGTCGGACGTTACCATCAGATTGGTCCATGGAAGATGAAAAATAGTAGGTGGAATACTACAAGAGCAGTATTCAATTACCATGTCAGGGTTATAAAGCCTGGCTGTCTCGCAAATATTCTGAAACAATATTGGAGTGCTGTAGAAAGATTCATAAGGGTCTTTGTGATGATGTTTAGGATTATAACAGGGAGGCGCAGAGTTTATCTCAGGAAAATCCAGTTTAAAGCCATCTAATTTGAATTCTTCAACAAACTTTCCAACCAGTTTTTTATAATCCTCCTGTACAGGCTGATAAGCCGGACATAAACCATAAGAAGGATTTACTGAACCACCTTTATTTTTTATCAGCCAGTCGGGATGTTGGGCTGCAAGAAGAGATGTACTGTCGGTATATCCGGGTACCCACCAGAGCCATACTTTTAAACCGGATTCATGTATCTTATTAATCAATCGTTTAAAATCTTCATCTCCATCAGGAAATTTTTTAGGATCAGGAATCCAGTCTCCATGATTAGCAGACCACCCGTCGTCAAGTATTACAGATCGTATTCCCAGGGCTTTCAAATGCTCCAGCTTACTCAGAATTTGTTCAGGTTTGAAATTCCGGGAATAACCCCAGGTGCACCATTCCGGTTGATATGCTAAGTCTGGAGGCTTTTGAAAATCCGGCAAAAAAGGTTTCATTAATATAGAATACATTCGTATAGCATCATAGAAATCATTTTTGTGAACAATGATGGCAGTCTGGACAGAAACCAAGCTATCTCCCGGTATCAGTATTTGATTTTTATAATTTTCCTTAATTCCTAAACTAACTTTACCATTTTCAACAATTACCGGTAAAGAGATATCACATGGTTTCTCTCCTAAATAGGCTATTGCCAATCCAAATTCCTTATTCCAAACATCTACTAAAGGTATTCCACCACCTGCTTTTATGGCATTTAATCCCATATAATTTTCCCGCGAAAAAGATTCAGAAAGCTGAAAGACAAAATCATTTCCCCAACGATAGGCAGCACCCTGGAATGACCACCATCTGGGCTCACTTAAATCAGGATGATGAAGGAGGATTTGATTAAGGGTATAGTTTTGGATAAAGTAATTCTTTCCTGAAATATTTATAAATGAGGACTTCACCAGAATTACATTAGGTAATTTATTGTAATAGCTTAACGAAGTGTAGCATTTTATCTTGCCATCATGAGATACAGCTTCAATTTTTACTTTTTCTCCTTTTCCGAATTTATCGTTAATTTCAATTAATTGGGTGGCTTTTCTTATAAACGAGATTCTTTCATTTATGGAGTCATGTAAAAAAATTGATGGATTGGTTTTGTTTTCCTCAGTTAAAAGGGAAAGGTTGCCATTTTTTTAAAAAAGATTTTGAAATATAAATCATTATCAATCAGTATAGTTGTATTTGCATTCCTGATTGTGACCATGTGGTCATCGAAAGTACAAGTGATATCAGCATTCTTCGTATCCACACACGATGACGCGATCAAAATTAATACTGCCATGCAGAATAATGGTTTCATAAGCAATGAATTTATATTTTACTGTTTCATTCTTCCGTTTTCTTGTAATTCCATGGATCGAAATCTGACAGAACCTTTTTATCTTCAAATATCGCTCCTTAAAATTAATATTTTTAATTGTGAGAAAATGAGAATAATTCATAGGCGAAAATCAGGCGGAGTGCGTAACAATCTGCACGTATACCAGGATTTGTAACCCGGACAAATTTGTAAATGAAAATAATTTGGAATACCTTGAGAAGAATTCTCTGATCAAACTTATAGTAACAGTAAGAAAACAAAATAATTATGGACAACTGGAAAATAGTTATAACTTTTACATTTCCACATGAAGCACATATTGTGGAAGGATTTCTAAATTCCCATGGCATCGAAACATTTTTAAAAGATGAAATGACAGTGCAAGCCAATATTGCATATTCAAATGCTGTCGGAGGTGTCAAAATTCTAGTAAAAGATTCAGATTATGAACAGAGTATAAAACTTCTTAAAGAGAGAGGATATATAACTGATGAAAACACGCCTATAGAAATTGAAAAGGAAGTATTCCAGGTAGAATATTCCCCTGATAATAAAAATTGTCCGTTTTGCCATTCCGAAAACATTAGTATAAAGAAAAAACCCAATAATTTTTCATTTTTTCTCTCCGCTTTTATTAGCTTAATTTTCTTTGCAGTAATCTCTCCTGCTTATAAATCTGTTTACAAATGCTTCGATTGCGAAAAGGAATGGAAATATAAAAGAAAATAACTTTAACATAACATTAAAATAATAGGCTTCAAATGTTATCGAACGGACTTTATAATCGGGAGACGACACAACTTGCAGGAAAATTTCTTAAAGATTTATCCATAAAAAAAATCTCAACTAACTGAGGTAACCTCTGGAGTTTGGATCGTTTCGCAATGATTATAAATATAATACAAGTAACATAAGCACAAAAAAATGTGTGAATGTTGTAATTTATATTTGGAATTATGTAAATACCTTCCCTATTTATTCAGCCATCTTTGTTTATTGAATATCTGGAATATTTATTAGCAGGATTTTTAAATTATTTTTTTAAATAATCAGATGGAAACCAAGCCAATTGAATCTAAAATTCTCAAAAGTAAGTATACTCCTACTGCGGAATTCTATAGCCAGGTGATTGATAGCTTGCAGGATTATTCGATTATCACTCTGGATAAAAAACTACATATTAACAGCTGGAATTCAGGTTCTTCAATAATATTTGGCTATGAAACAGATGAAGTTATAGGAGAACATTTTGAAATAATTTTTACCGAAGAAGATAAAAAAAATGGAGTTCCGAAATCTGAAGTGGAGACAGCATTAAAAGAGGGAAAGGCTGTCGATAACAGATGGCACCTTTGTAAAGACGGAAGCAAAATCTATGCTTATGGGTTAGTATTCCCGCTAACTGGAATAGAGGGAGAATTGCTGGGCTATGTTAAAATCCTGAGAGACCTGACTGAGCGAATGAAATCGGAAGAAATTGTAAAAAAACATGTAAAAGACCTTGAAGAACTTAATACCCATAAAGAGAGTATAATTGCAATCCTCTCCCATGATTTAAGAAGCCCATTAAGTGGAATTATTGGAATTACTGATTATCTGAAATCAGACTTCGATATATTGGAGCGGAGTGAGATACGAGAGATGATTGACCTCCTCCATAAAGAATCAACAAAGGAGTTAGTTATGTTAGACTACTTAGTGGAATGGGCAAGAATAAAATACGCGTCAGAAGTATTTAATCCGAAAAAAATTGTACTTGTAAAGTATGTAAAAAAAGCTTTTGAGACATTAGAAGAAGTCGCTGTCATTGCTAAAATTAATCTGCATCAGCAAATTGAAGATAACATACATGTTTTTGCGGATGGAAAAATGTTACTCTCTATAATTGAAAATATATTATCAAATGCTATAAGACATTCGCATAAAGGAGGAAAAATCTCAGTTACAGCAAAGAAAAAAGACAATAAGATTATTGTCCGGATAATGGATGCAGGCGTTGGAATGTCTAAAGAAACACAGGAAAAACTTTTTACCCCGCAGATCAGCTCACTTTCAAAAGCAAGGAAAGAGAATAAAGGTGCAGGTATTGGATTATTACTAGTAAAAGGATTTTTAGAAAAGAATGTTGGGGAAATATGGGTTGAAAGTGTAGAAGGTGAAGGTTCATCCTTTTATTTTACATTACCAGTAGAACAACCATTAGTTAAAATAGATAGCTCAAATAAAATCGAGTCAGATAAAATTGTTTAGGGCTTAATGAATCCGGTGTTCAGATATTTAATAATTTCCTAAATTAACCCAATAATAAAATGATAATTGATTAAGAAAACTGGATACATATTATTAATCACTTCTTGCCTTTCATTTATTGATACCTATTTTTCCATGATTTGGTTTTTCAAAAAGTCAGATTGCCGGTATCACTACGATATTAATAATTGTGGGTGAAATATTGTTTTATCTTAGCTTATTTATCTTAGGAAAAAGCTTTTTTGATAAAATTAAAAATAAACTAAAATTTTGGAAACCAAAGGCCGGTAACATGAATCAACCGGATCAATAAGCGTAAATTAATATCGTCGAGGGATAAGTTGTATTAACCCTGCCTCTTCACTTCAATGGGAAATGCAGTTTAAATGAACATAATAAGTCATAGTGTGTTCTATCTAAAAATATAAGTATGATTGAAACAAAAGGGTATGCCGCGCAGGATGCAAAAACACCTCTTGCACCATGGAAATTCCAACGAAGAGAAGTTGAAGCCCATGATATACAATTAGACATTTTATATTGTGGAGTTTGCCACTCAGATCTGCATCAGATTCATAATGAATGGGGAGGATCTATATTTCCCATGGTACCCGGACATGAAATAATAGGACGGGTAAGCAAAGTCGGCAAAAGTGTAAAAAAATTCAAAACCGGTGATCTCGCAGGAGTCGGTTGTCTGGTAGATTCATGCAGGGAATGTGAGAATTGCCAGCATGGGTTAGAACAATATTGTACAGGAGGTCCATCATTTACTTATAATAGTCTCGAACAAGACAGGAAAACAATAACGTATGGTGGGTATTCTAATATGGTAGTTGTAAATGAAGATTTTGTACTGCATATATCAGAAAAACTTCCGATAAAAGGAGTAGCGCCATTGCTATGTGCCGGAATTACAACTTATTCTCCTTTGCGTCATTGGAAAGTCGGGAAAGGTCATAAAATAGGAATTCTTGGTTTGGGAGGTCTGGGTCACATGGCTGTTAAGTTTGCAGCCTCATTTGGGGCAGAAGTAACTATGCTGAGTACATCCCCATCGAAAGAAAATGATGCAAAAAGACTTGGCGCTCATAAATTTGTATTGACAACAAATGAAGCAAGTTTGAAAAGTGTAAAAGGTTATTTTGATTTTATCATTGATACAGTTTCTGCTCCGCATGATTATAATCTTTACCTTTCTTTATTGAAGACCGATGGGATACAAATATGTGTGGGAGTACCTCCTACTCCGGCTCAAATAAATGGATTCAGCCTTCTCGGAGGAAGAAAGAGCCTTGCCGGTTCATCGATCGGTGGTCTGCCCGAAACTCAGGAAATGTTAGACTACTGTGCCGAACACAATATCACTTCCGACGTAGAAATAATAAATATCAAAGATATTAATAGTGCTTATGTAAGAATGCTGAAGGGCGACGTGCATTATCGTTTTGTCATTGATATGGCAACACTTTAGTTTTAAAAAAAGAGAATGAAAATTTACCTGGCAGGTTGTGTGTCATGTAAAATTTTATAAATGATAGACGGAAAGTTAACTTACCATCCCCATCTATCTCTCTCTCTCTTTTTCATTTCCTTTTCAATTTTTTTACGCTGTTCTTCAAACTCTCTTTTTTGTTTTTCCAATGAGTGTTCAATGATCTCATCTTCCGATATATCCTGATTTCCTGAAATACTACTTACAGCCGTCCATTGTTCGTTGTACATGATTTGCAACCCCGGGTTTAGCAGGTAAGCCCCCCGGTCAATACGTTTGAATAATTTTTTGTTATATGGATTATTGCTATCGACCTCATGTTTAGCAAGAAGTGACAGTAAATATTCACGTTTTTTGCGGTTTTTCGTGATTACTGCTTCCGAGAAGTATTGAAGATTATCGACAATATCATCGATTCTAATTCCCATGGATTGGTAATGCCGTTTCTTCCGGAGAATCATCGGCTGAACAGCAATAAACAAGTTTATCAGAAGGTACTCGATTTTATGGGAGTCGATCTTTATTAAATGTCCGTCAACCTGTATCTTCATCGAGTCGCTAAGTAAAATGGGAAAGATCTTACCTAACTTGTTACTTGCATAGTCGGGCAATACAAACGCCTGTTCCAATGCAATTTGAATAGCTGTTTTACTGAAAGTATTGAATAACGAGGGATTGGCTCCATTGATGAGAAGTGTTTTGGTTATGTTAACGGCGCCTGAAAAAGCGGCTGCATGCAAAGGGGTAAAGTTATGCACATCGCGGTAATCGATACCATATTTATTAATAAAGGGGATGATCATTTTTACATTATCTTCCCGGTAATACTGATAGTATTTCCGGAAGATAGAACCGCGCTCGCTTTCGTAATTACCTGCTCGCTTGTACTTTAAGTCAGCAAGCTGTTCCATTACAAGTGTCTGGTTATGGACAAGTGCAAAATCAAAGAGACTATCCTTTGCCTTTTTATTAAAGGTAAGGGGATCCAGCGCTGCTTTTTTAACGGACTGGTAAATTTCGAATGTCATCGGTTTCCATACAGGCTTCTCGAATGTCAGGATATTATTACGAATTGCATCTGCCTGTTCGTTTTTACCCTGCATTTCAAGACGCCGGGCTTCCCGTTTCCAATCATCGGCCGATGATACTTCTTCTTTAATGCTTCGGGCTTCTGCGTCTTCAGATATTCCTGATAACCTGATTATCTTATGCCCCTTTGACTGTTCTACAATATAAACGTTTTTAACAGCACGCGTTACAGCTACATACAACGAGTTGATATAAAACTTGTAAACATCGAGTGATTTATCGGTCTTATCTTTGCCGCGTGCATAAGTCAGTTCGTCAACAAGCAAATCGTTTTGAGTTACGCCATCACAGATAGTATTGTATTCGGCAGCGTTCCCGGAGATGAAGTTATACAGGATAATATTTTCGTATTCAAGTCCTTTTGATTCCTGTACCGAAAACAGTAATGGCGATTGAAACAAGGCTTTTGCCTTTGCCTTATCCTCGTTTCTCAATACCAATACCGCGTACTTAACCGAAAGATGTGTTTTCCGACCCAGGTCAGCAACTGCACTGCCTTTGTTTTCTATGAAGACTACCTCACCTTTGGTTTCAGAAACAGTATTTACAAGGTAATTACTCTCCTTATCAATAGAACCGAAACGGGCATTTTTAATTTTCAGCAAAAGATTTGCCAATCCGGATATGGTTTGGCTGTTTCGGTAATTGACATGTAATATTTTTATTTCATTACTTTTGACATCGCTTTTGACATCGCTATGGTAAAACATGCTTTTAAGATGTGACCATGAAAAGAAATTGGGATATACCACCTGGTTTGAATCGCCACAAAGCATGAAATTTGTTGGTTTTTTCAGAGATTTAAGGATAATATGCAACTGGATGTTGGTGAAATCCTGCACTTCATCAACAACAATAAAATCATAGCCCGCTATGCAATGAGTCAGCCATTGATGTGAAAGTATGTTTATGTCGTAATAATTATTCTCTTTGAGCCAGTTCAGATATTTTTCAAACAGATGATACACCATTTCCCGTTCGGGGGCAAGGAAAATGGACTGTTTGACACCCAACGCCAGATAGTCTTCGCGGGAAAGGTATTCTTTTGTAATGTCAAGTCCTGTTATTACGCCTCTGAATTCTTCGAAGGTCTTGTGGGCGTCTTTTAATTTAGTAGCTTGTTTATTCCTTGAAAACCATATCTCGAATGTTTTAAAATCAAGTTCTTTTCCTTCTGGTATACGGAGGGTTTCAATAAATTCTCTATACGAAAGAAAATCGGTTTCCAGGTCTTCATTTTCGTAATTGTATGAATAAAAAAGTTGTGCTGAGTTTTCAGCGAGATATGGCGAAAGAGTTATATACAATACTTTTCCGGTAAGAGATTTAATTTTCTCGAGTGTCAGGGCTGTTTTACCACTTCCGGCTGAGCCGATAATAATTTGAGGTAAGGATAATGCAAGTATTTCGGCCTGGTCGTCATCGAATGACAATACTTTGTCTAACAAATGGAAATTACGGGAGCGACTGTTTACATATACGAGAGGTAACAATTCATCGGCAGGAACCTCCTGATGGTTTTTTATCGAAATCAATTTCGATTCATTTACCTCACTCCCACGGAGAAATCTTGATTTGGCGTACTCGTGATTAAAGATAACTTCAAGTGCAAGCAGGCAAGTTTGATTATTGTAACGTGCAAATTTGAACAACAAGCGATTTTCATAATCGAGTTTAGCCCGGTAGTAACCGGTTCCTGTCATTTTTTTTACATCTGCCGATACAAAATCACCCCTCGAAAGCTGTTCAATTGTTCTATCAAATTGTTTACGGACTCTACCAGGGTTTATATCGTTATAAATAAAGGTTTCAAACATTTTAATCGCAATATTCTCTTATGTAAATAACCGGGTAATAAGTTTTAAAAAACAAAGTAAAAGTAAGCTGTTATGAATATCCCAACTTCCGGGAAGCTGTGTCTTTATCAACTATTTATTAACAAGTGTCTTTTTGCTTGTTTAATATGAAACATTGATAGCTGCCAGGATTTTTTGATTCCCTCGCGCTGTCCTCTGGTAAATTCAGTATCACCTTGAATTTTCTTTGGTTAAGATCATTGCAAATTCCTGAATAATTGTCATTGTTCAAAACTATTTCAAAACTTATTACCACTTCCAATGGTTCTCTAATGTTTACAGAATATTTTTGAAAAAAAACAATGGACTTCAATAAAATTAACCTCCGCTATAAGAAAATCTCTTACCTTAAAAAACCCGATGATCTTACATTGGAAGAATGGCAATATGCTTTACGGAAACAATTTGCCGAAACTCACTCTTTCAACATTAAGAAGAAAGGCACACATGCGGTATTTTCAGATTTCGATGTATATAACCCCGAAACCAAATTAACTTATAAAGTAGCCCTGAGAAGCAAAGACAACAGCGCAAATTTTTGCCAGTGCGGCGACTTCAAAACCAATGGACTAGGGACTTGCAAGCATATCGAAGCGGTGTTCGGGTATATTGATACTGTACTTAACAAAAGTCATCTGCTGAATAATGGTCACAATCAGGCATATACCTCCATTTATTTGGATTACAGGGGCGATCGCAAGGTTAAAATCCGGATGGGTTCAGAAAATACTGAGGAATTTCAGGCCTTGGCCGGAAAGTATTTCGACAGTAAAAAAACACTTTTGGAAGACGCCTTTGATGTATTCAATGAAATAATACTGCAGGGAAAAACCATTAACGATAATTTTCGATGCTATCCCGATGCACTTTCATTTATAATTGAAACCCGCGAGGACCGCAAACGTGGCAAATTAGTACGGGAAAAATACCGTTTGCAGATCAATAACGGGGTTTTTGACAAGTTGGTAAATGCTAAACTATACCCATATCAGAAAGAAGGAATTTGTTTTGCTGCCGAAAAAGGCCGATGTATTATTGCCGATGATATGGGACTTGGAAAAACTCTTCAGGCCATAGGTGCAACTGAACTCCTACGGAAGGAAACAGGTATTGTATCAGCGTTAATCATTTGTCCAACCTCATTAAAATATCAATGGAAATCAGAAATAGAAAAATTTACCGGTCAACAGGCCTGGGTTATTGAAGGAGTATTTACAAAAAGGATAGTGCAATACAAAAATGATTATTTTTATAAAATCGTATCGTATAATACCGCGATCAATGACATTAAAGAGATCAGCGCCTCATTACCCGATCTTGTTATTCTGGATGAAGCCCAGCGCATAAAAAATTTTAAAACAAAAATTTCGCGGCATATTAAAAAACTTAAAGCATCTTATTCCTTCGTGCTTACCGGCACCCCATTAGAAAATAAACTCGAAGAATTATATTCTATTGTTCAGTTCACAAACCCTTACACACTCGGCCCTTTTTACCGCTTTATTCATGAACATCGAGTTACCGATAAAAAAGGAAAAGTTATTGGATACCAGGACTTAAATAAAATTGGTAAAATATTATCAGACACTATGATCCGCCGCCGTAAAAAAGATGTTTTACTCCAATTGCCCGAACGGATGGATAAGGTGTTATTTGTCACCATGACAGAATTTCAAAGCAAAATCCATGAAGAATACAGGCAATATGTTGCACAGCTGATCATTAAATGGCAAAGGCAAGGTTTTCTGAATGAAAAGGATCGTCAGAACCTGATGATTTTCCTGAACACGATGCGTATGGTATGCGACAGCACCTATATCCTCGACCAGACAACCCGCCACGATACCAAAATCGACGAACTGCTGAACATCCTTGAAAAAGTTTTTACCGAAGGAAGCGAAAAGGTGGTTATTTTTAGTCAATGGGAGCGCATGACCCGTATAGTTGGACAAGAGCTCGATGCCCGAAATGTAAAATTCCAATACTTGCATGGTGGCATACCCGGTGTTGACCGAGGAAAGCTTTTCGAAAACTTCAATAATGACCCCGATTGCAGAGTTTTTCTTTCAACCGATGCCGGAGGTGTCGGACTTAACCTGCAGGTGGCTTCGCTGCTTATCAATCTGGATATACCATGGAACCCGGCTGTTCTGGAACAACGTATTGGCCGTATTTACCGGATTGGGCAAAAACGCAATGTATCAATCATTAACATGGTATCAACCGGTACAATTGAACATAAAATGCTGGGTGTATTGAGTTTTAAAAAAGGACTTTCCGAAGGCATTCTTGATCAGGGAGATAATACCATATTTATGGGCGACAGCAAATTTAAAATCCTTATGAATTCGGTTGAAGAAATGATAGTTTCGGATACATCAAAAGTTGGTCAATCGTTAAGTGATGAAGTTGAAGAAGCACCATCTGTCTCAGTTCATAATAACGATGGATATACTGTTGAAGCACCGGTGCAACAACAGGGTTCTCTTTTCGTACCTTCCTTTATTGGAGATGATGATGAGATACAACATGGGGAAGCAACTGAAAAAACTCCGGTGAAAGCCGCTACTCCAGCCGATCTTATACAAACCGGCTTATCTTTCCTTGATAAGCTGTCAGAGACCCTTTCCAGTCCCGAAGCTACGCGACAACTTGTTTCCTCCATAGTGCAAAAAGATGAAGGATGGTAAAACTTACCTTAAAATTCCAGTTGAGAATGAAAAGGTGATAGAGAACGTACTGGCGCTGTTTGCAGGAATCTTTAATCAGAAAAAAAGCTAAATGCCTCTTGGTTAAAATGATTATTTAGTATATCTTATAGTTTGAATTATTGCCCCCGTAAAGGAAACATTCCACATGAGCCGGAATTTAATAGTTGGCAAGATACTACATGCAATTGATTATGCAAAATCCAAATAAATTAACTCAAGTTGCCAATTATTGAAGCTGTTCTTGAACAACGCATTGCATTCATCAACAGGATAGTGCAAAAAGATGAAAAGGATGGTAAAACTTACCTTAAAATTCCGGTTGAGAATGAAAAGGTGATAGTGCAATAATAAAATAATCTGAGATTGAGATATTGATAATTGTTGTATTTAAAGAATATATTTACACCAAACTTACCAGACAAGTCCATCATTGAAATTGTTTCCAGGCGATATTGAATTGGTTGAAAGACTGCAAAAGGGCGATGTAGAGGCGTTTGATCTGATATATGAAAAATATTCAGGGAAACTTTATGCTTTCGGTTTAAAATATCTCAAGTCAACGGAAGAGGCCGAGGAACTTGTTCAGTCGGTTTTTTTGAAGTTATGGGAAAACTATAAAATTCTGAAAAAAGAATTATCGTTCAAATCATATCTCTTTACGATAGCATATAACGATATTTGTAAGCTTTTCCGGAAAAGGAATTACAGGCAAAAATTCATCGACGACACCTTATACGAAAATTCTCAATTTTCCTCTGAAATAGAAGAAGGCATTGACTACCAATCTGTTCTGGAACAAGTGGAACAAATCGTTAATAAACTTCCTGAAAAGCAAAAAACCATATTTTTAAAAAGCAGGAAGGAGGGTAAATCAACCAAAGAGATTGCAGAAGAAGTTGGTCTCTCTCCAGGGACAGTTGACAATTATATATCAGAATCCCTGAAATTTATACGTAGCCGATTACGAAAAGAAAACATGCCTGTACTCCTGCTTTTTTCGCTGTTTTTCATTTAATTGCCTCAGCCCCTCCCTGCCATAGCCGTCAACTTAAGCTCTGGGGATGAATGAGAAACTGCGTAAAAAAGTTTCCCCCCTCCAAAAGCAGGACAGACTCTCCTTCAAACTACCCTTTATACACATCTTCTTTTGAGGTTGACATTATCAATATTAACCTCCACTGTCACACTAATTATAATTACTATATATAAGGATATGATTACCTTCGGCCTTCGACCGACATAGTCGGCTACTTCCGACGAAGTCGGTGAGTTCTTATTCTGCTTCAAATATTATGACAATTATGCAAGTATCAGATAATGATTGACTTATGATATGTTGTCATTAGTAGTCGATATAAAAATATTCACACCAAACAATATGACATTATTTACAAAGACCTGTAATGACTAGTGGAGATTCCTCGCTGGCGCTCGGAATGACATGGCAATTAGGTGGTTATGGGGGGATCTCCATATCCCATTATGGTACTCCTGAAAGTTTTATCATTAGTAGCGAAGTCTACATGCCAGCTCAACGAAAGTAATCTCTTGTACCCATTATAAAATAATTTTATTAACACTCTGTT
>JANYIW010000388.1 GCA_025358645.1 Bacteroidales bacterium | reverse complement strand
GAAAATGTTCGGGAATTCCCAACCAACATGCATCTGCAATATTGCCGGCATCATTCAATACCATTTTGCGTTCAAAATTTTCAATCCCAACAATCTTACCGAAAAGACATTTTCTATCCTGTACACAGATCGTAATAAAATTTTGAATCCCGCCGAAACGAATTTCAAAAAATCATCCCACGTTCCATCGGATCAATTATCCGGGGATATAAAATTGGGGTCACAAAATGGTTCCGGAATAATTCTGTAGGGGTTCAATATTTTGAACCCCTACAGATCTGGCAACGAAATTATTATGAACATATAATTCGAAATAAACAATCCTATCAAAAGATTGCAGATTACATAAAAAATAATCCAAAAAATTGGAAAGAAGATAAATTTTTCAAAGAATAAGATCAATTTCCTGATGTCTGGAAATTGGTTCGGATAAAACAAAAAAGTATAATGGATACCCCAAGTTTCAAAGAAGACCATATCAGTCAGATACCTGCTCTGCAAATGCTGCAAAAGTTAGGTTACAAATATTTGAGTCCGGCAGAAACCGAAAATCTACGTGGAGGTAAAACCAGTAATGTTTTGCTGGATGATATTCTGCGTAAACAGCTGAAGGAGATCAACTCAGATAAAAGGATAAGTTCCACAAAGACAACTTATATCAGCGATGCCAATATTGAAAACGGAATTCGTGCTCTGAAAGAATTGCCGATGAACGAAGGTTATATAGCCGCTTGCGAAACGGTTTACGACCTTATTACATTGGGAAAGGCATTTGAACAGAATTTCGACGGAGACAAAAAAAGTATTACACTTCAATATATCGACTGGAATCCGGAAACATTTTTAACTAATAACGTTTTTCATGTAACCGAAGAATACAGCGTTATGCGAAGCGCAAGCAAAGAACATTACCGGCCTGATCTGGTTTTGTTTGTGAATGGTATTCCTATCTGTGTGATTGAGTGCAAACGGCCCGATATGAAAGAACCTCTGGTACAGGCTATCAGTCAGCATCTACGAAGCCAGCAGGAAGACGGCATCCGCTCATTATATGTTTATGCGCAAGTGATTATGAGTGTTGCTACTCAGGAAGCAGCTTATGCCACCAATGCAACATCTGAGAAATTCTGGTCAAAATGGGAGGAAAAATTTACAACTGTTAAAGAGGAAGAAAATTACATAAACGATTTACAGGAAATTAAAAACAGACCATTAAATATAGAGCAGAAAGAGAAATTATTTAGCGAACGATTCAGGTATGTGAGGCAATATTTTGATGATCTGGAAACAGAAAATATTCTTCCGACCATTCAGGATAAATATCTATTTGGGTTATGTCGTCCGGAAAGGTTGATGGATATTATTTTCAACTTCATCCTGTTCGATAATGGCGAAAAAAAGATTGCCCGGTATCAGCAGTTTTTTGCTATTAAGAAATCCATGAAACGCATTCTTCAGTTTAAAGAGGGACGGCGGCAAGGCGGAGTTATATGGCACACTCAGGGCAGTGGTAAATCATTGACAATGGTAATGCTTGCCCAGGCAATCGCGTTGGAGAAATCTATCCGCAATCCCAAAATAGTTCTTGTCACGGACCGGACTGATCTTGATAATCAGATTACAGGCACATTCCGTAAGTGTGGCAAGTTTGTTGAGAATGCCACAACAGGGCAACGATTGGTTGAATTATTAGAAAGTAAAAGTGATTCAGTTGTTACCACTATCATTAATAAGTTTGTGGCAGCAATGAAAAAAATAAGCAGGCCATTGGAGAGCCACGATATTTTTGTCCTGGTGGATGAAGGTCACCGGACACAGCACGGAACTTTCAATATTGAAATGCAAAAGACATTACCCAACGCTTGTTTTATTGCAATGACAGGAACTCCTCTCTTCAAAAGAGATAAAAACACTGCAGCTAAATTTGGAGGCATTATTGATGCTTACACCGTTGATCAGGCTGTTAAGGATAAAGCAGTTGTACCGTTGTTATATGAAGGGAGACTGCCCAGACAAGTCGTTAATGCAAGTCCGTTGGATACATTCTTTGAAATGGTTTCAGAACCGTTAACAGAATATCAGAAAGCAGATTTTAAGAAAAAATTCAGCCGTGCTGACCAGCTGAATGGAGCCGAACAAAAGATATATGCTACTTCCTGGAACATTAGCAGACATTTTCGAGATAACTGGCAAGGGACTCCATTCAAGGCCCAACTGGTTTGCGATAAAAAAATAAATGCCATCCGTTACAAAGATTTTCTTGATGAAATAGGCCTTGTATCAACGGAGGTTCTTATTTCTCCATTGGATGAAAGAGAGGGGGAGGAAAGCGCTTATGAAAAATCTACCGATAAAGAAAATCGCTTTTGGAGGAAGATGATGGACGAACATGGCAATTCAAAAACCTATGAGAAGAATATTATCAGCCGGTTCAAAAATCAGAAAGATCCGGAAATAATTATTGTTGTAGATAAGTTGCTTACCGGATTTGATGAACCCAGGAATACAGTTTTATACCTTACCAGAAATTTACGTGGACATAAACTATTACAGGCAATTGCAAGGGTGAACAGGATTTATTCTGATAAAGAATTTGGATATATAGTTGACTATTACGGAGTGATCGAAAATCTGGATGATGCAATGCAAATGTATTCTTCATTTGAGGATTTTGACGATGATGATCTGATAGGAACCCTCACAAATATCAACGATGAAATAAGAAAGTTGCCTCAGAAACATTCTGAGTTATGGGATCTTTTCAAAACCGTTACAAACAAACGCGATGCAGAAGCTTATCAGCTGTTGTTAAAAGATGAAGCTGTAAGGGTTTTGTTTTACGATAAGCTGGCCGCATTCGCAAAAGGTCTTAAACTGGCACTTTCTTCTATTCAGTTTTATAAAGAAGTTGATGAAAAAATTATTGATCGTTACAAAGAAGATCTTACAATGTTCCTGAAACTTCGCGTAGCAGTTGTTGAAAGGTATTCTGATGCGATTGACTATAAACAATACGAAGGACAGATTCAAAAGCTGATTGATACACACATCACTACTGACAAAATTGAAGTGATTACAAAATTGGTAAACATATTCGAAAAAGATAAATTTCAGGAGGAAGTTGAGAAAACAATAGGCAAAGCAGCAAAAGCAGATAAGATAGCAAGCAGAACTGCAAAACACATTTCTGAGAAGATGGAGGAGGATCCTGCCTTCTATAAAAAGTTTTCGCAGATGCTGCAGGAAGCCATTATGGAGTATGAATCAAATCGCATCAATGAAACAATATATTTAAACAGAGTTCAGGAGATTATGAACAATGTTTTAGCCCACACCGACAGCGATATTCCCGAAGAATTAAAAGACAAAGATATTGCAAAAGCATTTTACGGTTTATGTGTAGAATCTTTAGGTGAAAATATTCAGGATTATATTGTCAGGAGAGAAATTTCAACACAGGCAGCATTGAATATTGACGAGTTGATTCAAAAGGCTGTTCTGGATAATGATAAACCAATAATTGACTGGCAATACAAAACGAACATCACTGGGAAACTGCAAATTGAAATAGGCGATTATCTGATCGATGAGGTTAGAGACAAATATCATCTCCCCCTTTCTTTTGAGGAGATGGATGATATTACAAATAAGTGCATTGAAGTTGCTAAAATCCGCTACAGGTAATGACATCCGCAATTCAATTTGGCTCAAAACAGGTAGATTTCCAATTGGAATTTTCCAATCGTAAATCTTTAGGTATTACAGTTAAACCAGACTTATCCGTATTAGTAAAAGCCCCTGTTGACACATCTCTTGAAAAGGTTAAAGAAAAACTCCGGAAGAAAGCTCCATGGATAATCAAACAGCAAAGTTTCTTTCTTTATTTTCATCCCAAGACTCCGGCAAGAAAATATATTTCCGGTGAAACTCACCTATATCTCGGAAGGCAATACCGGTTAAAAGTGAAAAGTGAAAAGTTTAAAGTGAATAATGAAGAAGTCAAACTTAAAGGTCGGTTTTTAGAGATAATTACAAATGATAAGAATAATGTAAAAAAATTAGTTGAAGAATGGTACCTGGCAAAAGTAAAAAGCAAATTTTATGAGATAGCGCTACCTTTATTCGAAAAATTTGTAAAAACTCATAACTTATCACTTTTAACTTTTCATTTATCACTTAGAAATATGCCGACCAGGTGGGGAAGTTGTACACCAAAAGGCAAAATTATTTTAAATCCTGAATTGATTAAAGCGCCTAAAGGTTGCATTGAATCTGTAATCATTCATGAGCTCTGCCATCTAGTTCATCATGACCATACACAGAAGTTTATTGACTTACAGACGAAAGAAATGAAGGACTGGGAAAAATGGAAAATGAAATTGGAGAAACTACTTGCTTAAAAAATAATGCTTCCAATGCCATGACCAAAAAAATAGTTACATCCTGACAATCTTATCATAACATGACAAACCCTGCTCATTTATCGGGTCTATGCAAAAACATTTGCCAACCCCGGCACAGACGGCAACTCCCCATATCACCGGGCCGTTAGAATTATGTCTGAAACCCTGCACATTAGAGAGGCTTCAAAAACTAACACTAAAAATTTAATTAGCTTACAGATTGATTTATGGGATTTCCGCTATAAAAAACAGTAACTAAGATTAACTAATCAATGTCGTTTAGTTAAGAATTTTGTTATAATCGCTTGTAGTTCATCGAATAAGGTCGTTTTTGCTTAAATTTTCTTGATACTTTTCTTCCAGGCCTGATGATTTCACGGGTTTTTTCCACGATATCATCGAAGGCT
>JANYIW010000295.1 GCA_025358645.1 Bacteroidales bacterium | reverse complement strand
CAAGCTGCTGCTGGGCAGAGATGCTTATTGTAAACAGCAGGGCTGCTAGAGCGAATAAAATGAGTTTTGTGTGTTTCATATTACTTTCTGTTTTATCTTGTTTTTACTTTTGTCTTGTGACTTTTGTCTTTTGTCTTATCTTTCTACTTACTACCTACTTCTTACTTCTTAATTGTCGTGCAGTCATGCGGTCTTGCAGTCTTGCGGTCTCAGTCACTTAGTCTCTTCGTCCCTTAATCTGTGCTTCTTCACTTTTTTCTTTTGTCTTATTTCTACTTACTACTTACTACTTACTACTTACTACTTACTTCATACTACCTACTACTTACTTTTCATTTTCCACTAATTTCTTGTCTCATCGTCCATAAGTCTCTTCTTTTCCTTTCCTGGTGATAAAAAATTCTCCCCTGTCACAATTTTCTTTCCTGTTTTTGCCTCCAGGGCCAGCCTCGCGTTTTTTGCAATTGCCCCGCCCTTTTTGCCAGCCTTTGCATTTTCTGTCAGGCCAATTGCTTCTTCTGTTTCAGCAATCTGTCTGGTTGAAAGTTCTGCTAACGCTGTAAAAATCAACTCGGCTTCCGACATGTGATCTCTCAGGTTTTGTGTTTTCAAACCTTTTAAATCTTTATGCTTCTTAACTGTAAGTCCCGTCCATTCCTGATGTATAATGTTGGTAAGTAAAGCAAATTCGTCTTTTTCCTTTATTCCTGAATCCTTCCAGTAATCGGTAAGTTTGTTGCGGGTTTCCTGACCTGTCATCCGTTGTTGTATCCACTTTTCGCTACGGCCAAGTTTTTGCCAGTTTTCCCTTGCCCTTTCAATGCCTTGTCCCGGATCAGCCATTTCCTGCATTCGTTCATATCCTACTTTAGCCAACCACTGTTTAAAAGGTTCTGCTTTGGGTGAAGGAATAGATTGAATTATGCGTAGAAGTCCTTGTGCATTAGTGCAATCGGTAGCATACCTCTTACCGTCTGATGCCTCCAGTTTCAGTTGTCGACAAATTGTCGATAACTCAATTCCGGACAACTTTTCCCTCTTTTTCATTTTATACCAATAATCCTTTGGATCCGGGCTATCAGTTAAAATTTCCACAACATCAACAACCGAAAAATACCATTGCTCTTCGGCTTCATTCCAATGGCTGCGAACTTTTTTATCTTCGAATAGTTTAATGGCACTCATAATTCGGTCATTTGTATAACGATTCTCGCTTTTCGCTTTTTTACTTACTACTGCCTACTACTTACTACCTACTTTTTCATTTGTCTTGCGGTCTCTTCACAACTTAGTCTCTCAGTCTTTGCTCTTCACTTTTGTCTTTTTACTTCCGATAGCTATCGGGATGTCTTTTGTCTTATTTCTACCTACTACTTACTACCTACTACCTACTATTTACTACCTACTTTTTCATTTGTCTTGCAGTCCTGCGGTCTTGCAGTCTTGCGGTCTCTTCACAACTTAGTCTCTCAGTCTTTGCTCTTCACTTTTGTCTTTTTACTCCCGATAGCTATCGGGATGTCTTTTGTCATATTTCTACCTACTACTTACTACCTACTACCTACTTTTCATTTGTCTTGCAGTCCTGCGGTCGTGCAGTCTTGCGGTCTCTCCGTCTCTTCGTCTGCGCTCTTAACTTTTGTCTTTTTACGCCCGATAGCTAACGGGATGTCTTTTATCTTATTTTTCTACTTACTATCTACTTCTTACTACTTTCTATTCTCTCAGCCATTTCAAGTTTGTGGTTCGCTGAACGAGGTGGTCGCAATTTGCGACCAGGTTATCTTTCTCTTTTGCAGTTATTTGGAACATAAAATCAACAGGAAATCGTTTCGGGTTTCTTTTGACAGCTTCATTAAGTCTTTTAGTTGTAACTCCATATAATTCTGCCATATCGCTGTCAATCATTACGCGCTGGTTTCTGATAATGAGGACTTTATTCATTATAACTTCGTCAGCAATCACACTAGTCTTATCAACCTTTTTCATTACTTTTTTGTCTTGCACTATTGTTTCTCTTTTCGTGTTCAAAGTTCCATGTTCAAGGTTAAAAGTTTATGTTAATTTTTTTCCTGATTTATTCTTCCATTTTTTCATTTTTCCAACCTTTTTACTTTTGTCTTTATTTCCTGTCCCTTAGTCACCCCTTCTCCCTCGCACCTCTTCTCCCTATCATTCTTCAACTTTTGTCTTTTATCTTTAATCTAGCTTACTGTCAGTGGTTTTAAGTTTTTCTTCCCTGAGTCGTGAGTCTTGTTCTTATTGTCTTTTCCATATAGCTTGTTGGCCTTGGGCTGAGTATATAAATAGTAAATTTTAAAATATTTCATTTAAAAACGCTATCCTTTTTAGTCCCTACCTTTCATCAATTTATGATTTAAATATCATTTGCAAATTTTACATAGCAGTTGTTCGCGAAACCTCAGTCCAATTTGTTCCATCAAAGAGAAATGAGATAACAAATGTTTTTGAAATTGTTGTCCCAGTTGCTAAGGTTCCAGTAGTTAAACAATTACCTGTAAAGGATATTGTTCTTGAAGTATTCGTGGTTTGAATAATGTATAAATATACCCTTGAACCAATATTGGCACTTGTCCCGCTAAAAGTAATAGTCCTAGATCCTAGTGGACTAATTGTGAGAATCTGAGATCCAATAGGTGTAATAGTTTGACTTGCATCTGAAAGATTAGATGTAGGCATAAATACCTCTATTGTTCCTCTGGCAGCATTAGTGCCAGCTCCTGTTGTTATTGTGGTATAATAGCTGTTATTGTTAAACTCTATCGCCCCAGCTTCGGTTGCTGCAAGCAAAGTACCGGAGGTAAGTTTAAGTGGTGCAGTCCCAGCAGCAGCAGTTCCAGCTTTAATTTGTAATACCGCAGTAGGTATAGTACCTGTAGTTAATCCAACTCCTATTTTACTAGTAGCATAATCATCAGAGGGTGCCAACCAAGTATTTCCAGTTGCGCCATCTACACGAAGAATGGGTGCCCAAGTAGAGACACCATCATATCCCCACAATGAAAATCTTGATGCGTTAGCACCTGTAAAATTTCTTATTACAAATTCTGCACTTCCTTGTCCGGGAGAAGCAGCATATGTAGAACCAGTAATTTTAAAGTATGCACCTGTTGGTTCTGACGTTCCTCCATATATGCCTAAAGAACCGTCTGTAACATTTCTTGAAACAGACTGATAGCTTCCAGCAGCACCACCAATTACAACTCCCCCGATTCCACTGACACCTGTGTTAAGATTTATTGTAGTTGTCCCAGTATTATTACCTATATTAATTGTTTTTGCGATTGCTTCAGCTCCTAAATTAATAGTACCTGTGCCTGATTGTATGTTTAGGCCACTATTATCAGTTGTGCCTAGAATTGACGCCACACCTGGAGTATTTCCCCCAAGGTTCCAACTTGTGCTGCTCACAAGGGCAACTGTACCTGATGCATCAGGAAATGTGATAGTTCTTGCTGCTGTTGGTGTCCAGGTTAAAGTACCCGCCTGTCCTGCACTTTGCATAACAAGCTGATTAGATGTGGAAGATAAATTAAGTGTTGGAGCTGTAACTGTACCTGTGAAGGTAGGAGAAGCAAGGTTCGATTTTAAATTCAATGCGGTCTGTTGCGGTGTGGATACCGGTTTATTGGCATCACTCGTGTTATCAACATTTGCTAAGCCTACCATTGATTGTGTTATTCCACTTACCGTTCCTGTAAAGGTCGGTGATGCTATGGGTGCAAATGCTGTGCTGGAATATGCATTGCTGCCCAATGTACCTCCAGTACCTACATTTAATGTCGAGCCATCTGTACCTGTTAACGTTAATGTATTGCCCGAGGTAAATGTCTTGCCTGCTCCTAATGTAAGGGTACCAGTGCCTGTGGTTATTGTATTGCCATTGATACTGGTGGCAGTTGCTGCTCCAATGTTAGGGGTAGTCAATACCGGACTTGTAGAAAACACCACATTAGTGGAAGTTGTTCCAGTAGTACCAGATGCTGAAGTTAAATAATTTAGTCTGGTTGAAGTCGTAGTTAATGCTACTGCTTCATTGACATTCGGACTGGTCAACGTCTTGTTTGTAAAGGTTTCCGTGCCTGCTAAAGTGGCTAAGGTGCCCGTCACATTGGGAAGAGTCAGTACCTTATTGCTCACTGAAGGGGTCCATGTCAAGGTCCCTGTTATTCCGGCACTTTGCATAACCATCTGATTGGATGTTGCTGATAAGTTTATTGTTGGAGTGGTAACTGTTCCTGTGAAGGTTGGATTATTTATTGGAGCTTTCAAAGCAATGGCATCGGCATTAACCTTCGCCTGTGCATCTAATTTGAAGTCCGCATCACTTAAACTTGTCGCTGTGTTGATGTAATTTACTCCATTGACAACATAAGTCCCTGTCGCACTTAGACCGGATCCCGTCTCTATCGCATCTACCTCTGTCTGTATCGTCGCATCTGCATTGGTCCGGTTGGTCGTCTCTGTGGATATCGCCGTCGCATTGGTCTTGGCTCTTGCATCCAAAAGATTGTCGGCATCTGCTAAACTAGTGGCCGCTGATATGTAATTCGAGGTAAGGTTAGGTACATAGGCCCCAAGAACACTTAATCCTGCGCCTGCCTGTGTGTTATCTAATTCGGTCTTTAGTCCGCTTATGGACGTCCCATTAGCGGCAATGGCATCGGCATTAACCTTCGCCTGTGCATCTAATTTGAAGCCCGCATCACTTAAACTTGTCGCTGTGTTGATGTAATTTACTCCATTGACAACATAAGTCCCTGTCGCACTTAGACCGGATCCCGTCTCTATCGCATCGACCTCTGTCTGAAGACCTGTGACATTTGTTGTGATGGAGGCTATATTATTTGCATTTAACTTAACCTGTGCATCAAGAAGATTATCTGCTATCTTAAGACTTGTTGCTCCTGAGATATAATTCGC
>JANYIW010000287.1 GCA_025358645.1 Bacteroidales bacterium | reverse complement strand
GATATTTGCTCAAGCAACAGCAACCAGTAATAGTCCTGTCTGTATAGGATCTTCCATAATATTAACCGGAGGAGTCCCGGTTGGTGGGACAACTTATGCATGGACCGGGCCAGCCGGATTTACTTCTCCTCTTCAGAATGTAACAATTCCTAATTCTACTGCGCAAATGGCAGGTGATTATATACTCACGGTTACTAATAAAGATGGTCCAAGCACTGCTTTAACAACAGTAGTAGTCAACGCGTTGCCTGCAACACCGACAATTTCAGCTGGTGGTCCAACAACCTTCTGTGCCGGAGGAAGTGTGACGTTAACCTCGAGTGCAGGATCAGGGTATTTATGGTCTTCAGGAGCAACCACACAAAGTATCACTGTTACCACATCAGGAAGTTATACTGTGCAGGTAACAAACGCAAGTGGATGTCAGAGTGCAGCTTCATCAGCCACAGTAGTAACAGTAAGTCCTTTACCTGCAGCGCCAACTATTTCAGCTGGAAGTACAACTACTTTTTGTGCCGGAGGAAGTGTGACGTTAACCTCGAGTGCAGGATCAACGTATAAATGGTCAGCAGGAGAGACCACACAAAGTATAAATGTTGCAACATCAGGAAGTTATACTGTGCAAGTGGCTAATGCAGCCGGATGTCTTAGTCCAGCATCACCAGCCACAATAGTAACAGTCAATCCATTACCAATACCCACACTCAGCAGTTCGGCTCCAGGCAACGTTTCCTGTGCCGGGACTAATGTAACATTTACTGCCGGAGGTGGAACGAACTATAACTTCAGGGTAGGAGGAGTTAGTGTACAAACTGGTCTATTAACAACCTATAGTACTAATTCATTGACCAATGGCAAGTCAGTTGATGTAATAGTAACTAACTCTGGATGTCAAGCTACTTCTTCACCTATAATAAGTATCGTAAATCCACTACCGTTTATTATTATTTCATCGGCAGCTACTTGTTCAGTTGATTTGGCAACCTATTCACTTGCTGTCACAGTAACTGCAGGGACGACTGTAACCAGTACTTCCGGGACACCTACCAACACTGGAGGCAATGTTTGGACAATCACAGGAGTATCAAAAGGGACAAATATTACTATAAAGGTAGCAGATCCCGGAGGGTGTGAAAGTAGTCTTGATGTTTCCGCCCCAAATTGTTCTTGTCCTGTTGTTCTGGCTCCTGTCAGCGGTGGAGACAAATCCTATTGTGCATCAGGAATAATACCCGCAATAAATGCAACAGTGTTAACCGGAGAAACTGTTGATTGGTACAGTGTTTCCTCAGGAGGTACACCTCTGGCAAGTAATAGTTTAACCTACACACCATCAGCAGGCGGGACCTTTTATGCTCTAGCCAGGAATACAACTACAAATTGTGTTAGTGGTACACGGACACCAATTATTGTTACCATGAATCCATTGCCAACTCCAACTCTAACCAGTTCAGATGCTGATAATATATTCTGTGCAGGGACCAGCATAACATTTACTGCCGGAGGCGGGACCAGTTTTAACTTCAGAGTAGCCGGTGTCAGTGTACAGAATGGTGCATTAGCAACTTATACTTCTACTGCCTTAACTAACGGGCAGGTGGTAGATGTAATAGTCACCAACACCTCAGGATGCATAGCCACCTCGGCTGGTATAACAAATACTGTCAATGCGTTACCAATACCTTTACTAACAAGTTCAAAGCCAGACAACAACTTTTGTGCGGGGACAAGTATTATATTTACTGCCGGAGGCGGAACCGGATACAACTTCAGAATAGCAGGAGTAAGTGTCCAGAGTGGTGCTTCAGCAACCTACTCTACCAATGCACTGACCAATGGACAGGTGGTAGATGTAATTGTAACAAATGCCAATGGATGCAGTGCCACTTCAGCAGGAATAACTAATTCTGTTTTTGCAAACCCTACAGCAAATGCAGGTACAGATGGTAATAATTGTGGTCTTGTATTTCATCTTAATGGTACTCTTAATGTTGGAACAGGAACCTGGTCAAAAGTGAGCGGGCCCGGAAATGTAACATTTAGTCCTGATGCGAATTCTGCTAATGCGATAGTTACTGTAACATTATATGGTACTTATACTCTAAAATGGACTGTGGTTAATGGGACTTGTTCAAATACTGCCAATGTAACTATTGTCTTTATTCAACAACCTCCTGCAAATGCCGGTATTGGTGGAGATAAATGTGGTAAAGATTTTGTTCTGAATGCTGTGGTCCCCACAACCGGAACAGGAACGTGGACTAAAGCCAGTGGCCCTGGTACAGCGATATTCACTTCAGATACTCATCAACCTAATGCAAAGGTCGCCGTTGATCAGTTTGGTACATATAACTTTACATGGACAGTAGTAAATAGTACATGTATATCGAGCGACATTGTTAAAGTAGTATTCCACGAATTGCCATCAATAAAAGCCGGAAGAGATACAACCATTTGTAAAGGGAGCAGTATTCAGTTTCATGCTCTTGGTACAGGTTCATTTTCCTGGCTGCCGGCTGCATTACTCACCAATCCGAATATTGCTAATCCGAAAGCAACGCCTGATGCCACTACCACTTTTACTGTTAATCTGATTGATCAATACGGATGTAAAAACTCTAATACTATTGTAGTTTCAGTCAGAGAAAAGCTCATAGCTGATGCAGGTCCTGATCAGACGCTTGGATATCAATTTGAAACCTCAATGAATGCCGGCCTTTTACTCAGTAATGAAACCGGAGTATGGTCAATAATTTCGGGGACCGGGGATTTTTCGGATATCACTTATTCCAAGACACCTGTTAACCATCTTTCAGCAGGAGTAAATAAATTTTTATGGACTGTTACAAATGGTTTCTGTTCTCCGGCTCGCGATACAGTCTTGATAACTATAAAGGATTTGATTATTCCAACCCTGATAACACCAAATATGGATGGCAGGAATGACTATTTCGTATTACGGGGTCTGGCAACTCTTGGGAAAACAGAATTGGTAATCTTCGACAGGAGAGGAGCCCAGGTTTATAAGAATCCGAACTATGATAATTCATGGAATGGTGTTGACTATAATAAAAATCCGCTTCCTGACGATACTTATTTCTATGTTCTGAAAAGTGCAAATGGAAAATCAGTCAGTGGTTATGTTGTAATAAGACGTTAGTAATGAAAAGTATATTTCGGTTGTTTATATTATTGCTTATCCCTGTAAATCTGGCAGGGCAGCTGGCACCTGTTACAAGTCAGTATGTGCTTAATCCTCTTAGTATTAATCCCGCTTATGCAGGGAATAGAAATGCTCTTAATATTGCTCTGTTTTACCGTCGGCAGTGGACTGGGATTACCGGGGCTCCTGAGACCATGACTTTAGCAGCGGACGCACCATTTCTTGATTCAAAACTTGGACTGGGTTTTATTATTACTAATGATAAAATCGGAGTGACCAAAAATACGCATATTCTCACGAATTATGCTTATAGAATAAGCATGGATAAAGGAAATCTTTCCTTTGGACTTGGTGCCGGAATAATGGCCACAAATACTGCCTGGTCAGATCTTGTTGTGCTTGATCCGGGAGATGAAAGTTTCCTTATCAATTCCAGAGTATTCGTGGTGCCTGACTTTAGTTTTGGAGTGTATTATACAAATGGAAATTATTTCGGCGGATTATCAATTCCTAAACTATTAGGATACAAATTTAATTTTGACAAGAATAAGTATACCTTCAGTTTCAATCCCGGTCAATATAACTATTTAATAAATGCAGGGTACATTTATCCATTGTCTCAAAAAATAAAATTATTTCCGTCAACCCTTGTTACAATATCGTCCGGAGAAAAATTGCTAATCGATTTAAATGGCTATGTAAGCTTTAACGACAGAATATGGGCTGGTGTATCCTATCGTAATAAGAGATCACTTGGAGCTTTGTTTCAATTTGCAATAAATAATCAACTGCGGATGGCCTATACTTATGATTTTGATTTTGGTCCTCTGGGCCGCTACAGCAATGGTTCGCATGAAATTATGATCAGATATGAATTTCACTATAAGCTTGATGCAATCAGCCCGGTGGATTTTTAATAATTGTAACAAGAAATATAAGTACTTTGATTATGACACAGAAATTGGTTTTAGTCATTCTGATTGCTCTATTTTCCAAAATAATTTTTGGACAAGCGGAAACCTATACTGTAAATAAAGCTTCGTTCAGTTCTAATAAGTATGATGAGTTCTCACCCGTATTTTATAAAAATTGGATTGTCTTTTCTTCCAATAGGAATCCTGGTCTATCGAATCATTCAACTTCACAGAATAAGGGACTTTTTAAAATCTATTATGTCGATACTACAGCCAAAACGGACTGGGAAAGTTCCCGGTTGTTTTCAAAAGACCTGACGAGTATATTAAATGACGGACCTGTGACTTTTAATAAGACAAGAGACACAATATATTTTTCAAGAAATCAGGTTGTCAGTGGTAAATTAAGTAATATATCGAGTGCGAGAAATAAGCTCGGTATTTTCTCTGCAGTTCTTATTGACGGTAACTGGACAAAAGTAAGAGAACTAAGAATTAACAATGAATGGTATAATGTAACCACTCCATGTCTCTCCCCGGATAGTAAAAAGCTCTATTTTGCTTCCGACAACCCAGATGGTTATGGAGGTTTAGATCTTTATTATTGCGAATGGAAAAACGATTATTGGAATGATCCGGTGAATTTAGGTCCTGTTATTAACACAAAAGGTAATGAAGCTTATCCATTCATTAATCAGGCAGGGGAACTGTTTTTTTCTTCAGATGGTCATCCTGGTTTAGGAGGAAAAGATATTTTTGTTTCGCGGTACACTGATAATAGATGGCTTGCTCCCGTTCATCTCGACCCTCCAATCAACTCTCAATTTGACGATTTCGGTCTTATCGCAGATTCTGTAATGAATGAGGGATATTTCTCTTCAAAAAGGGACAAGACAATTGATATCTATCATTTCAAAACTAATTTTCACCAGCTTTTATATTGCGAAAATCAAAGAACAAATCAGTACTGTTTCAAATTCACAGATGAAAGTAAAATTATAATTGATGAATATTATCTTCAGTATGTATGGAGTTTTGGAGATGGGAGTAAAACTACCGGGCAAAATACTGAGCATTGTTTCCCTGGTACTGGTAAATATTCTGTGAAACTAGATATCGTTGGAAAAAAATCAGGAAGAATATTTTTCTCAAAGTCATCTTTTAATGTTGAACTTAAAGATATTGAACAGCCTGTGATAAAATCGTCAAATTATGCATTTGTTGGAGAATCAATGAGTTTTAATGGATTGAATTCATATTTCCCTGGTTCTAAAGTTCTGACTTACTCCTGGTCATTTGGTGACGGAGATCGAACAGCCGGAGAGAATGTTAGCCATTCATTTAAAAATAAAGGGGATTACGAAGTTAAACTTGGATTAATTTTAAAACAGAACAAAACAGGTATTATCTATGAAGCATGTACTTCAAAACAGATTAAAGTCCTTAATGACGCTCAGGAGAAGAAATCCTTTGATTCACAGGTAATAACACCTGGTCTTGTACCCAATATTTTAAAATATGATCATGCTCTTATTGGTAACATGTATTCAGTTGAAAAAGAATTTAATCAGGAGGTTGTTTTTCAGGTAGAAATATTAACCTCCAAAACCAAATTAAATCTTGATAATAGCGTTTTCAATAATGTTCCTAAAAAATATTCAGTTAGAGAAATCAGTTCACGAACCGAAAACAGGTTTAGTTATATAATCGATGAAGAGATGAGTCTGATGGCTACCTATTCCACTTATAATGAGATTATTGAACTAGGTTTTAAAAATGCAAGAATACGAACTTATGTTCTCGATGATCCTGCAGCAAAAGAACTTAATACTCTTAAAAAAGTATTTGGGGTTTCTGCTGATGTTTATTTTAATCAAAAAGAAATCAGTTTATCATCGGCAGGAACTCAGATGCTCGACCAGATTATCGGTTTTATGGCCAAATATCCATTAATTCAACTTGAGATTGCCACTCATACAGATAATATTGGTTCTCCTGGTACCAATATGTTATTATCTCAGAAAAGAGC
>JANYIW010000281.1 GCA_025358645.1 Bacteroidales bacterium | reverse complement strand
GAAAAAAAAAAATTATTGGATATTTCATTTTATTCCAGGTTTTTACACAGGTTGCTGAACTTTGATGACCACTTTCCCCCTGGCATGTCCTTCACTCAGATAACGGACTGCTTCGGCCGTTTTTTCGAGGGGATAATATTGTTCAATTATGGGTTTGATCTTGCCTTCATTTGCAAGATTCAGAATGAATTCCAAATCTTTTTGTTTTGGCTTCGCTGTAAGGAATTTTATTTTTTTTGAGCCAAAAGAGATCACCCAACCAAAGAGAATGGCTTTGAAAATCTGTGACAAAGCACCACCTATCATGACATAGGTACCTTTCGGGTTTAAAATCCTTTTGCAGGCCAACAGGGGATAACTACCATTGACAGCTAAAATGATATCATAAGTGCTGTCGCTTTTGGTGAAATTCTCTTTTGTGTAATCTATGACAAAGTCGGCTCCAAGATCTTTTGTTTGCTCCACGTTTTTGGTACTGCATACCGCCGTTACTGTTGCACCGAAATATTTTGCCAGTTGAATAGCAAAGGTGCCAACACCGCCACCACTTCCGATAATCAGTACTTTTTGTCCTTTCTGAATGTTTCCTTTGTCCCGCAAGGCTTGTAACGCTGTAAGTGCTGCCATGGGTAAAGCTGCAGCAGTTTCGAAGGAGATTTTTGCCGGTTTATGGACCAATAACCTTTCCGGCGCTAAAGCATACTCAGCGAAACCACCAAATCCGTAATCAGCAATCTCTCCGATAACTTCATCACCGGGTTTGAATTGCTGAATGTTTATACCCACCGATTCCACGCGTCCTGCTATATCAGCTCCAAAGATCTTTTTCTTTGGAATAATTCCCATTTTCATAGAACGGTAATCTGCCGCATTTACAGCTACAGCCATTATTTTCACCAAAACTTCGTTGTCATTTGGAACCGGCTTTTCTATATCACTGTAGACAAGTTTGTCAGGATAGGCTTTCTTGTTATATACGATTGCTTTCATATTTAGCTAATTTAAGTTGTTGATTTATATCCTGTTTTTATCTCTATCATGCATTAGAGCCGACACGAGATTGTTTTTCTATAAAGAACGACAATTTCAATGTACCGATCCGGTATTTGTCAATGCAGGTTCTACATTGCCTGTTATTTATGTATTTTTTAATTCCTTTATTCCCCATGGAATATAGGCGGTACACATCAAAGCAGATCCAACAGAGCTTATTAATTCGATATCAGGATTCAGTAAAAGTACCAGACCTATTATTATAAAAATACCCTGCCACTTTTGAATTACTTTTTCCTTCATTAAGCCAATGGTTTGAACAATTCCTCCAATGACCAATGCAAACAACAACCATACGATAAAGAGTAAACCTGCTTTAGACACAATTACCTGTAAGAAGGGCGTGAAAGCGATGAATTGATCTTCAGGAAGCGTATCAAATGCAGACATCGTAAGGCATAAGGCACCTTTATCGACAGCTAAAATAAATGCGCCGAACACACCAATTACACAACCCCAAAATCCGTATGCCTTTCCTTTTCCCTGCAGGATATTCATCACACCAATAAAATAGACAATTATTACGGGAACGGCGAAAGTGACAATCAGATGTCCGATGTGATACATCGAATTATGATGAAACCTGTTAACCAGTTGTTCTACGGTTTGAAGCGGTTCCATTGCCAGTAAATTAGGATGCGTTACAAAACCTATAAAGAGCATCAGCGGATAAACAATTAATGATAGTGCAAAACCTCTCTTTTTAATCGTTTCGATTTTCATTCATCTGAATTTTTGTTGGTTATTCATTATTCTATTTTGCCGGTTTCAAAAGAACAATTCATAAAGTCTTGGTTTAAATAATTACCAGACGTATGGAATAAGCTTATAGCGTGTTTTATCCGCATATTCAGGATAACCCTTCAATTCATTGATTAAAGTTTGATCCTCCAGGTTTGTCCTTGTCAGGAATAAAATAACCGACAAACCTATTGGGATAATGCTCCAGAGTGAACCAATAAAACAGTATAATAATGGATAAAACTCAGGTTAACGACATCGATCAATATATCGCAGGTTTTCCGCTGGAAATCCAGGCTATTTTGCGGGAAGTAAGGGCAACAATAAAAAAGGCTGCACCGGAGGCACAGGAAGCAATCAGTTATCAAATGCCGACTTTTAAACTGAATGGAAACCTTATTCATTTTGCCGCCTTTAAAAATCATATCGGCGTATATCCTGCTCCTACAGGGATTGAACAGTTCAGGAAAGAGTTGTCAGCCTATAAGGGTGGTAAAGGTTCGGTACAATTTCCATTCAATCAGCCAATGCCTTATGATTTAATCAGCAAAATTGTGAAGTACAGGGTTCAGGAAAACCTGGAAAAGACAGGGGCCAAGATGAAACGCAAATAATAGCTCACAACTTCAGGACGACGAAATGTTTCTTAACCAACTCCTTTCAACTATTTATTGATTTCCTTATTCGTTCCCATTTTATCCCACAAAAGCTGGGGTTTAACCTTGAACGTCGCAGATAAGACATAAACAGAAAAAACGATATAGATTACGAATCCAAATATCATGGAGAACTGTGTCTTTGATATTTTTTGAATTGCTTCCCTTTCATTTATCTCGCAGGTATTACCCGGGCAATACTTTGCTTTTTCTTTATAAAGCAGATTGTAAAAAATGCAACCCAGGCATATTCCAAAAACCGATTCAAAGAATAAGAATATGAGACAGACCAAACAGATCAACCCGGTTATAATACTGTAGGTATTCAAAACGATTAAAAAGAAAAACATCAATATGGCAAGGACAAGACCAATGATCCAGGCAAACTTTTTCTGAGGGGCACCAACATATTCGGGTCTTTGATTTTTTACAATCAATCTGCCAATAATCAGTGTGGGAGAAAATCTCGGATTGATCAAAACACGAATAGCAAAATCAGTCAGAAACAGAAACACAAAGAATTTTGCGAGTAAAAAGTCCCCTTTGAAGATGATTATCAGCAGTGATGTAAAGGCAAACAGAAATAAAATGCCTGCCGAAGCTCTTACCTCACGCTCATTTAATACCGGAACCTGGAATCCATCGACATCTTCACCAAATTGTATCGTTTTACTCATTATAGCTGTTTTTAGTTTGTCAAAAATGCAAAAAATAGAGCAGTAAATTTTATTGCTTCCTGACTGGTTTAATCTGTTAACACAAACCCTTGTTTTTTGTTCTAATCTTTAAACAGCATTGAAAGTAACCACATGGTACTGGCTGTGGTATGTGTCCATATTTCCTTATAGGTTGCATTGACCTGCATTGGCATATAGGGTTCATCAACATTTTCAAAAGTTTCTATTCCGACAGGGACTGC
>JANYIW010000279.1 GCA_025358645.1 Bacteroidales bacterium | reverse complement strand
CCTGAAACCCGGAAACCTGCAACGGTCAGAAATATCCAGTTTTTCTGAAAGACGTTTAAGTTCAGTAAGCTCTTTCCCATCACCAATAATAACCGCAGCCAGACAGCTTTCAGAAGCCACGAGATGAAGAACCTGGTCTATCCCTTTTCTTTTTGTGAGAATCACTGCACAGCCCAGAACCTTAAACCCTTCCGAATGGTATTTGTCAATAGATTGAATGATATCAGTATCAGGCTCATAATTATTGTCGGGTTCAATGATCCCGTTATAAATAACTTCCATCTTTCCAGTTGAAAACCATTTTGCATAGTAATCCTTCATAGCACCGGAAACACAAACGAGCTTGTCGGCCCGTCTCCATAAAATAAGACTGATACATCCAAAAAGCAGTGAGACAAGACGGTTGTATGTGAATGCCAGGTCTTCAAAAACGAAATTGTGGATAGTAGAAATATGATATTTAATTTTTTTCCGGTTCAGATAACCAAACAGATCCGGCCTGATCCCACTGGTGTGTATTATATCGAAATCAGAGAAAGGAAATTTTCCACGTTCAAGTTTCTCACTGGGTGCTGACAAACATACACTATCATCAGCTTTACTATCCAGATAAAACACCTTTATTGAAAAACTGTCATTATCAGAAAGAGAATTAACCAAATTCCGGATAACAATAATGGGACCCAGAGCATCAAGGCGGGGTACAATGATGGCAATTCTGATTTTCCCTTCCGCTGTTAACATTCCTGGTTTTGAATCTTTAGCAATTTCTGAGATTTACTTTTACCGGTATAGATAAAATGGAATAAGACAGGGTAAATAAACAGTATCAGGATAATATCCAAACGATTCAAAAAATTAGAAAAAATCAGCAAAGCAACGGCTACCGATAAAAGAGAATATGTTTCAAGACCGAAGGTCTTCCATTTCCTGACTATGAATAAAGAAACAAGAATATATAAAATCAAAAAGAGAGTCATAATAATCATACCATACCATCCAAGCAAATAAAAACTGACCATATAAAAACTCCCTGCGATCAAGTTGGGCGAAATAAGAAAACATTCAGGTGGATACAGATGAAGAGATTTTTCAAGTCTCAATGTAACACTTACCGGGATAATGCAATAGAACAGAAACTCTTTAAAATTATTTCCAATGGAACTATCGGAGCGCATATCAATGTTCTGCTGAAGATTTGCTAATGGTGAAGAAGCATACAAATAAGTCATATAATGATTATAACCAAGTCCTGAATTCTTAAAAGCAGAACTGGCGCCTAAATCATTCATAATAAATGAGTCAGAAAGTTTACTTCTGAAATTTCCATATAGACCGAAACAATAGGAAAGAACCGGCAGAGTAACAAAAACCGCTATTATTAACCACATACTGATCTTTTGTTTGTACAAAAGCAAAAGAATTGAGGAAGAGGCAAGGATCCAGACAACGGTTGATCTCCTGAAGATAATAATCTGTAAAATGAGTATCAGGATAAAATAGATTATTAATCTCTTTTTTTTCGAATAAAGGAATGAACGAAAAAGGAAAACCGAGAAAAATATACTCAATGAGTTAAAGAGTGGATCAATGACCGGCATACCAAACTCCCTGTAGTCGTGAGAACGGCTCAGCACTGGAATGAATCCCATGTAAAATATATTTATGACTCCCAGCAGAATTATCAGACAGAATATTATATCTGTCATTTTTGGATTTAAAGGTTGTGTCCTGAAGATTACCGGGAGCTTCCTGATAAATACCTTACCTGAAAAAATGAAAAGCATAAAAGTGATCACCAGAAATAAAAGAAGTCCGCCTGATAACAAGGGATAGAGGCTGCTCCATCCCCATAGATAGAGAAAAAGTGAAAATGCGAACGAATAGCAGTAGATATAAAAGGGATTTATAACAGAACTGAAATCTATTTTCCTTTTAAGCCATTCTGACATTGAGCAATGATTTTAACCATAAAGACAATTCCAGATCATAAAAAAAATTATCAACAGGAAATTCAGCTTTCTCTTTTATCCAGCTTACAATTGTTACCGGATTCAAAGGATCAATCAGGTGGATCTGATCAGGATTAAAAAAGCTTTCGTTTGTGATCTGTCTGTTTGTTGTCAAAACTTTCTTACCGTTCGGCAGGGCCTCAACTAACCGGTGTGTATAACCGGCCTGTTTTGGATATGGAAGATCAAGAACGACATTGGAATTCTTAAGCCGGCTTTGTACTTCATTGAACCCGATCATTTCAGGAGTGATGAAATCTCTTTTAAGGATACCCTCATAAGCTTCGAAGTTCAGAAGATACTTCCTGATCATGTAAGATCTTAAATTCAGCTTCTTTAAAATATAGTAAATAATGTGATTATGAAACATGATCTTGTAGGCAGGCCAGAGTCGTACATAAGATCTGAGATCAGATTCATGTATTGGCTTTAATATTTTATCCAGCACAGTCAATCTTTCAATACTGAATTTTCCTGCAAAGAACAGATCCGTCTCTGGCCTAATATTTTTATCCTGGCTGGTTTTTGTATAGAAAATTGGTTTATAGGCAATCTTATATTTTATACAATCTTCAGGATCGAAAGAAGATACTTTGTTAAAAAGTCCCAGTTCGCCTGACCAGTTATACATTGAGGATGAATCCCACAAATACAGTACTGAAAATAATCCGGGATTAGCACACTTCAGTATTCTGAAAAGGAATGGGCAAACGGAGTGACAGTTTATTGAAAACAGTAAATCAAATTTCCGGTTATCAATTTTCCTGAAAGTTCTTTTTATATATCGTTCCCGTGGGAAAAATAGCCTGAAATAGATCCTTCGGAGAAGTTTAAGTTTTGAATATGTGCCGTGATAATCAAACGACTGTGTCTTATTTTCAATCCAGATGACCTCATAACCGGATTCTTCCAAAGCAGCCTTAATTTTATCTTCAATTCCATAGAACGTTGGAGTCATCAATAAAATCCTGCCGGACATCCTCACCCTTAAGTAATTATGCTGAATATTTAAGGTAAATCAATTTCAACCCTTCCTGAAGGCTGATTTTTTCTTTCCAGCCTAGCCTGTTGATCTTTGAAACATCAAGCAGTTTACGATAAGTGCCGTCGGGTTTTGTACTATCCCATTTCAGTTCACCTTTAAATCCAACAGTATCTTTAACAAGCATTGCGAGTTCTTTTATTGTAAGATCCTTACCTGTACCTATATTGATATGCGTGTTCTTTATGTTGGCGGAGGGCGGAGAGCTTAGGGCGTGGGGCTCAGGGCGATGGGCCTTAAGATCGTTAAAATCTACATGATTCATCACAAATACACAGGCTTCTGCAAGATCGTCGACGTATAGGAACTCTCTGTATGGACTCCCGGTTCCCCAGAGGGAAATAGATACTGGTTGCTGGTTGTTGGTTGCTGGCTGAATCCCATATTTACCCAGAATGCTTATGATTTCAATCTCGGGTGAGTTTTCGTTAACACCTTCAATGGGACGTTTTTTTAAGTCTTCCAGGAGAGAATCCC
>JANYIW010000238.1 GCA_025358645.1 Bacteroidales bacterium | reverse complement strand
GGAACTGTTGGGTACCATGCTTACATAATTTACTCCTGCTGAACCAGGATTAAATTATGTAAGCATGGTACCCAACAGTTCCGGAGAATATGATTTCAGCAAAGTAGAAAAGGTTTTGAGCTTTGGTATTGAGCATGGTCTGACACGTTTCTCAATTTTGCAAATGAAAAAAGGTCTCTATACACCGGAGGAAGCAGAGAAGGTTTATAAATTTGCCGCGGCTTATGCGAAGTTCTTAAGAGAAAAAGGCTGGCTTGATAAAGCTTTGGTAGAACTCTGGGATGAACCTACTGACCTTGAATGGCCCTACATTAAAGAACGGGCAGAAAAACTAAAGCAGATTGCTCCGGGGTTGCGTTTGCAGTTGTTTGCCGAGGGAGGACCATACGAATTCGCTGATAAGAATACTGATCAGTACGGATTGAATAAACTCATAGATATATGGGCTCCTGTTAACATCGTAGAATCTCCGGAAACCCAGGCCAATGGAGGAGAAATCTGGACATATTTCTGCACACTGGCAAGAGAAAGCGCGCCAAATTTCTTTATCGACTGCCCTGCAATTTATCAGCGAAGCATAGCATGGTATTGCTGGATGTATGGTGTTGATGGATTCGAGCATTGGAGCTCAAACTACTTTTGGAGAAATGTGCAAAAAGGCAAGCCGATGGATCAAAAATGGCCAAATGTTCCCTGGGATTCACGAACATATTATTACTTTAACGGAGAAGGTCAGCTGGTTTATCCCGGGCCTGACGGAATACCTTATTCCTCAATCCGGCTGGAGAATTTTCGTGACGGAATGGAAGATTATGAATATCTCTTCAGGCTCAGAGAACTTCTTTCAAAATTTGGGAATGATACTACAAATTCTAAATTGAATGAATACAGGCAATTGTTAAATCCTGAGGAGTACCTGCTATATAAGTATCCGAGAAAAATTAAAGTGACTCTCGAAAATACTTTGCGATATCCCGATCAGCCTGAACGTATACTGGATACCCGACAGAAAATAGCGCTGGCTATTGAGCAATTGCAAAAGGGATTACCCTCTGATTAAAATATTTAGTCTGAAAAACCGATACATAAAAACATAATTCAGATACTTTAATATTGTGGCAAATCTGATTTTATAAAAAATATAACAAACAATAATCTTATGAACAAAAACTACATGTTGTCATTAATCAACAGCCTGCTATTTGCATTTGTGGTATCTGCCGGCCTATCAGCTGAAAAGCTGCCTGCACCATTTATAATTCTGCCTCAGCCGCAAAATGTAGTTCTTCTTAGAGGCTTCGGACCCGAGGCAGGCAAATTACATCAAATAATTCTGAAAGGAGAATTCAATCGTCCTGTCATGGGCAATATTCTGTCGCAGATGACATTAGGAAAATCAACGGGTAAGGGAACAGTTACTCTTATCCTTGATAAAGCTTTTACTTCGCTTCCTTCCGATGAAGGTTATGTTATGAATATTTCGCAGGACAGGGTAGAGATAACCTCAACGAGTGAAGCAGGTCTTTTTTACGGTTGTCAGTCGCTGGAACAACTTCTGGAAGATGCAAGAGATTTCAATAAGCCGGTTCCCTGTTGTAAAATAACCGATTATCCTGTCCTGTCATACCGTGCTGTTCATTTTGATCTGAAGCATCACCTTGATCATATGAACTATTATTATGAGAGCATTGACAGACTGGCAAGGTATAAAATCAATGCCGCGGTTTTTGAGTTCGAAGACAAACTTCGCTACCAGTTGCAGCCTCTTGTTGGAGCGCCTCAGTCGATAAGTATAGATGAAATGGCTGCACTGACACTATATGCCCGTGAAAGACACATCGAAATTACACCGCTTGTTCAGGGTCTGGGGCATGCGACCTTTATACTTAAACATCAGGAATATTCAGGTTTGCGTGAATTATCTTGGAACACCTGGGCATTTTGTCCATTGCACGAGGGTACTTATCAGGTACTTTTCGATCTGTACAGAGATGCTATAGCTGCAACTCCTGGTTCAAAATACCTTCATATAGGTGGTGACGAAATAGGAAATATCGGATTGTGTCCCCGATGTAAACCAATGGCTGACAAAGAAGGTATGCTGAGCCTTAGTCTGTACTGGCTCAAACGTGTTTGCGAGTTTGCAAGGGAAAATAACCGGATTCCTATATTCTGGGATGACATGCCATTAAAGGAAGGCAGGGTATATGAAAGTACCTGGAGCGATGAAGTGACATCTTCTCAAGCCGAGAAAGCCTGGAAAGATGGTATTCCAAAACTTGACAAACTATTGACAGATTTTCCAAAGAATTGTGTTTATATGCGCTGGAATTATTCTATGGCACGGCAGCCGGGAAACATACGTGCACTGGACTGGTATGAAAGTCGCGACTTAAAGGCCATGATTGCTACGGCCACAAATGGTGAAGGTGGTATGTTGTTTCAGGAAGATGAACGCGACAAAGGTATGGCCTCATCAGGTATAATAACTATCAGAAGTTTTATACAACTTGCGGCAGAAAGGAACATCAGCGGAATGCTTTGTACAGCCTGGGATGATAAATCACCCCATATGGAAAATTATTGGCGCGGATTTATTGCATCTGCAGAATACAGTTGGTCTCCAAAAGGACGTACATTGGAAGAATATGATAACGCTTGGCTGCAAAGAGAATTTGGTATATCCATGCCTGATTATATAACTTTTAACAACCAGTTAAGAAGAGGATCCATTTTATGGTACGATGCATATTTCAGAAATGGGAACCTTTTTAGTGATGAAAATACATTGCAGAGCATGCAACGGGTGGAACACTGGCTCCCTGTACTGGCAGGCCAGGAAAAAATACAATTTGATTATACTTCAAAACTGATTGAATTGCCAGATTTGAAATCTCCGGGTTCATGGAGCATGAAGTATAAAGACCGGACTGACAGAGCAACTATAGAAATGAATAATTATGAGAATCTGTCAGAGCGGTTGACTGATATCTATAATAATTCCAAAAGGAACAGATATTACTGGAGTCTGTCGAAAGCGCTTTACAATCTTCAGAGGACAACTCCTGAACTATTGCTTGCTTTAAAGGAAAGTGACAGCGCAGACAAAGTCCGGCAGAAGTCTGGTTTCGACAATGTAAAAAAAGCAATGAATGACTTTCAGAAAGCCTGGACGGAAGTACAATCAGTCTATGGACAGACAAGGTTTATTTCTTATCCGGCTAATTATATTCCTGACAGGTATTTCCATCTTGCAAGCCAGCGTGAAGACTTAACATGGATGATACAGGCCCAGGAATTATACTTTGGAATGATCGATAAATGGATAGAGAGCCAGAAATAAAGAAATATTCATTATTCGAGTTGCGATTATCAGCCGTTGGCGCTTTCAGTTCATTAACTTTGCAAATATTCAGCCAGTTTCAGAAGATCTTTTACAGAATCGAAATCGATTTTATTTCTTTTTATAAAATCTTTAATAGCATCCTCCTTTTGAGGAAAAAGCTGCAAAATATTCTTCTTCTTAAATTGGACAAAAACACTTGATGAAGTTGACAGATAATATTCCAGAGCTTTCTGAAATACCAGATCTTCATTTGGGACAAGCTTATAGAAATCACCATTCGTAGGCAAAGAACCATAGGAATTAGATGAGGAACCTGAACTCGAAGTACCGTAAGAATCCTTGGTCAGTACTTCCTTGAGCTTAAAACGTTGTCTTAAACCCACCATTACTGTGCCACCATAAATCTGTTCGAGATAACCGTTATTATAATAGAAGGTATCCTGTGCAACGACGAGAAACCTTATATCTTTCTTTTTTATTATTGAAAGAGTGTCCCGCGATTGAATAAACTCCATTTCATCGATCAAAAAATTATAATTAAACCTGGCGGTATTTACTGTACCATTTTTAAACAAAACCTGTCCCGATCTAAATTCCGGATAAAGATATCTTACAGGAATTGGAAAGCAATCAAGGATTTTACTCCCTGCCTTAACAGTAATAAGTTCATTCTTTTGTGCTGAAAGAGAGATGTTTAATATCAGGACAGAGCTAATAAAAAATATAATATGCTTCATAGAATAGGTTTATTATAAGATCTAAAAATACAATAAAAAACTTTTAGAATTCATTCACATTAATATCCCTGGGTAAAAATCCAAGATATCGTGTTCCGATCTGATCATTCATCTGATAATATAGCGATTGAAATAATACATTCCAGTTGATGTCAACATTCCCTTTATTTTTTATTCTGAAATTAATAAGATCATTTGCATGCTTTATTATTTGCTCTTTTCCACCCTTCTTACCTGCCATAAAAGAGATGAATGTAAGTCTGGAATGCTCCTTAACTATCTGCATTTGCGTTTGTCCTATGTTAATAATAAAAAGTACATGGTTGATTTCAGTAGCGCCTATGTTAATTCTGTCAAATTACCTAAAGGGAACAGAACTGCCTATTCTCCGTCCTTAGGCTTGGCCTGGGTGATCAGCTCGGAGGATTTTATGTCATCAGTAACAGCTGTTGATTATTTAAAGCTTCGTGTGTCAGCAGGCCTGATAAACAGTGATAACGGAATAGATGGTTTTTATTATTTCGACAACAGATATGAGACTTCGGGAAGTTATAACTGGTACGAAGGGGCCTGGGGTAACTCAGGCGTAGTTTCATCAAACGGAGGCAACCGGAATCTGTTTTTTGAGAAAAGGAAAGAACTTAATTTTGGATTTGAAGGCTTGCTTTTTGATCGCATGATTGGGGTAGATGCGAATGTTTTCACAAGTGTTTATTACGATCAGGTCATTAGGCCATCTACCTTGTATCCAAATTTTTATATGAGTTTTATACCTTATGAAAATTTTGAAAGTAATGCTTACAGGGGAGCTGAATTAGGTCTGACCTTTAACAAGAATTTTGGTGATTTATCATTAGTTGTAGGAGCTAATGCATTGTATGCGAACTCTGAAGTATTAAAAAAAGACGAGATATATGCCGATGCATACCAGAAGAGAACCGGCCGGCCGATTGATGCAATGTTTGGCCTTGTAGCCGATGGATTATTCCAGAGTGCAGCTGAGATAGCAAGCTCTGATCTTCAGGTATTTGGAATTGTTAAACCCGGTGATATTAAATATGTTGACCAGAATAACGACAATGTAATTGATCAAAATGATGAAGTTCAGATTGGCCGCTGGCAGGCGCCATTCTCGTATGGACTTAACTTAAAATTAGCCTATAAGAACTTCACGTTATTTGCACAGGGTACAGGATACATGGGGGCTGATTCCTATATCAGTGGCGATTATTACTGGGTAGATGGTAATGATAAGTATTCAGAATATGTTTTAAACCGTTGGACTGAGGCAACAAAGGCGACCGCTACTTTCCCAAGGTTGAGTTCAATTGCAAACACAAATAATTTCCGTAATTCAACTTTCTGGCTCTACAAAGATAACTTCTTCAGGGTTGGAAGGGTGCAGTTGACTTATGCGATACCTGAATCAGTTACCAGTAAGTTACGAATGAAACATCTCAGTTTTTATGTTGATGCTTCAAATCTTCTGACTGTTTCTAAACAAAAAAAGATAAAAGAGCTGGTAGTCGGAAGCGAACCTTCCTACAGGTCTTTCTCATTAGGTGTAAAAACAATGTTTTAATAAACTAAATATAAAATCATCATGAGAATACTTAAAATATATACTTTACTATTGATTTTATCCTTTGCGCTTGGTTCCTGTGAACAATTATTGGATCCTGAAAAGGATAATCACAGTACTAAAGAAAGGGTCTATGAAGATCCGGGGTTTGCTGAAGGATTACTAATGAGCGCATATGTAAGGCTCCCAACCAGCAGTTTAAGCTATACCGATATAGCTACCAGTGATGGTGTGTCAAGCGACAAGTTGAATTCGTACCTGAGAATGGCAACCGGTCAATGGTCAGCAATTTTTAACCCGATAGATCAATGGCAGAATTGCAACGAGGCGATTTTATATATTAATAATTTTATAGATATTATTGATACAGTTGCATGGAAGTGGACCAATAACGAAATGAATTCATTGTTTGCCAGACGGTTTTATGGTGAAGCCTATGCATTAAGGGCATTGTTTCAGTATCATCTTTTAGTTTCAGTTGCCGGTTACGGAACCGACAATGCACTTTTGGGGATACCTCTTTATGATAAAACACTCAATGCTAACGATAAATTTAATACTCCCCGGGCCAGTTTTACAGAATCTATTAATAAAATATATGCAGATTTTGATAAAGCCCTGCTGTACCTTGTTGACGACTACAAAGACATTACTAGTTTGAGTCAGCTTCCGGCTGGTTTTACAGATGTTACCCCTGTTACCGCCACAAACACTTATAATATTGTTTTTGGCAGTTGGACAGCTCAACGTATCAGCGGTCGTATCGTGAAAGCATTGAAAGCCCGTGTAGCCTTATTTGAAGCCAGCCCTGCTTTTTCTGCTGACGATCCGGTGTTATGGGCGAAAGCTGCAAATTATGCAGGAGTCGTTCTTAATAGCATTGGTGGAATAGCAGGACTTGATCGGGTTGGTCACAGGTATTTCGATAACACCAGAGTTGATGCTATAAATCTGGCAAACAATATTGAACAGAAAGAGATTATATGGAGAAGTGCAATTGTTGCTTCAAATACGAGGGAATCGTGGAACTACCCACCCTCATTATACGGTAACGGCATTATTAATCCCTCTCAGAACATTGTTGATGCATTCCCGGATGCCAATGGCTATCCAATTTCAGACCCTTCAACTATCTACAATGCGACCAGCCCGTATTTAAACAGGGATCCGCGTTTAGCCCAGTACATTGTTTATAATGGCAGCACATTTGCCGCTAAAACAATTAAAACCGGTTTAGGAGGTGGTTTTAATGCAAAAGACTCTATTCAGACATCAACACGTACAGGTTATTATCTGAGAAAGCTGTTAAGGGAAGATGTGAATCTTGATCCCATTTCAATAAATACAAATAAACATTACGAGGTCTTTATACGCTATACAGAATTATATCTGATTTATGCTGAGGCTGCAAATGAAGCATGGGGACCGGATGTTGCCGGAACTAATGGCTTTACGTCCCGCGATGTTATTCGTGCTATCCGTAATCGTGCCGGTATCGTACAATCTGATGCTTACCTTGCTACAATTGCCGCGGGGGATAAAGCTGGTATGAGGACATTAATACGTAACGAGAGAAGGATTGAACTATGTTTTGAGGGTTTCAGATTCTGGGATCTGCGCAGATGGAATGTAGATTTAACCGAGAAAGTGAGAGGTGTTCAGATAAATGGAACGAGTTATACTTATGTTGATGTGGAAGAACGCAAATATGATAACAGTTACATGCATTATGGACCACTTCCTGATAAGGAGGTTGTCAAGTATAATCTTTTACTCCAGAACAAAGGATGGTAGTTATTGATTTATGAATTTCAAATTAAAAATTGAAAATAATATATATGATATGAAGAAGTTATTAGTAATTCTGGCACTTTTTACTGTCCTGATTGCTTGTGAAAATCAGAAAAATGATTTTCCGGATTTTGATTATACAGCAGCTTATTTTCCCTATCAGTATCCGGTTCGGACATTGGTGTTGGGCGATTATACTTACGACAATTCCAACGATAATGCTCACAAATTTTTGATATCTGCCGGTTTTGGCGGAGTATATCAAAATAAAAAGGACAGGGTAATAGATGTTGAACTCTTTGAAAGCCTCTGTGATAGCGTACTGTTTAAATCAACCAGGGATACTATTCGTGTACTGCCTCCATCCTATTATACTTTAAGCTCACCGGACAAAATAGTTATTCCGGAAGGGAAGTTTAATGGAAGTATTGAAGTGCAGTTGGCGGATGCATTTTTTAACGATACAATGGCTTACAGATATTGTTATGTACTTCCAATGCGTATTGTTGGTTCGACGGATGTTGACTCTATTCTGCGAGGTAAAACTACCAGAACTCTTCCATCGGATCCAAGGAATACTATACATTGGGCTGTAGTACCCAAGGACTTTACAATGTTTGCAATAAAGTTTATGAATGCTTATCATGGAAAATATCTTCATCGCGGAACCAGTATCGTCAGGGATGCTGTGATTGCACTCGATACAACCGTTTATCGTCAAAAATACAATGTTGATGACGAAATATGGACCCTTGTAACTACTGGCAAAAACCAGGTTTCTGTCAAGGGCAATGTAAAAAATTCTGAGGCACAAATGAGTGGCGCTTTTACTATGCTCCTTAATTTTGCGGATAACGGTAATTGTATAGTTGTCCAGGCTAAGGGTTCACCATTTACAATAACCGGGACAGGTAAATTTTCCAGTGGTACAGAAACGTGGGGTGGCAAAAAACGTGATGCAATCTATTTGAATTATAGCTTTTTAAAAGGTGTTTATACCTATAATGCAACAGATACATTAGTTATCAGGGACAGGGACGTTAGACTTGAAACCTTTACAACTACTATTTTTGATATGCGCTTTAATGATTAAACAAGGATTCATTATATTTGTTTTAAACC
>JANYIW010000229.1 GCA_025358645.1 Bacteroidales bacterium | reverse complement strand
ACTGTTCCGGTTAGAACCGGAAGTTTAGAATGATTTTCAAGACTGTTGATTCTTATTGTTTTGTGTTCCAGATCGCTTGGTTCAAATAGAGAACTGTTTAGATAAGGGACGTTCCCGAATTTTTGTTTTATTACTTCGCTTCGGTCACTTTCTTTTACAGCAAGAACCTGGAAAAATAGCTTGTTAAGTTCATCATAGTCATGAATTCTTTCAATATTGAGAAACCGGAATGATTTATCTCCATTATTATATTTGATAAGTTGACCTTCAAGCAATTTTAGAAACAGAATCCGGTTTATCCATGTTATTACCAACTCCAACGCAATATTGAATAGTTGTTCATCTTTATTACTGCCATAATCAGATAATTTGGGTAACTGAGTTAGACAATCTTCATATTTTAGGATTGTTATTGAATTCTCAATTAATGAACCGGTATTCCTTTTTTTCTCAATCTTTCTTCCAATAAGTTTCTTACTTCCTTCTTTTGTTTCTTCAAGTCCGATGATATGGAGCAGCTCATTGTAAAAGGTTTTATCCAGGTTATTGCTATCATTTGCAAAGGGAAGTTTCAAAAGGTGTTCGGGAGAAAATATTTTATATAGAGCAATAAGCTTGTTGTCATCTTTCCTGTCAGCATTTTTGATAATTGTCTCGAAATCTCTTATATTAAAGTGAGTTACCGGAATCATCGATTCCAGGTTGTTGCAAAATGGCTCAGCAATACTCTTATAAAAGAAATCTGTATTTATCCCGGAAAGTCTGCCTTCTTCAAAGTCTATGAATTGTTTAACAAGTTTCTTATCAGAAGAGAAGAGTTTCTCAAAATCATTCGCGTTGAAAATAAACCATTCAAAAATGTTGGTTATCACCAGGTGTTTAATCTCAATATTCTTATTGGTGATTCTCTCACGGAGGTAGTAAAGAATCAGCTCATGAAATGCTTTAGTGTTAATGTCCTTACAGGTTGGCATTTCTGGTTTATTACCTGGTTTTTTTACCTCAAATAATACACCAACGGTTGAATTTGAATCTTTTCCATTATGGATAACCAAGTCAGATCTGCCCTTTGTATTTATGTAATTGCCAGGAGAATAGTAAGTGTTCTTAAGGAATTCAGAAATGATATTTTTATGAAACTCTTCGGATTCAGATTCTTTAATCTGGTCAAACAGGTTAGTAATGTTCTTCTTGAAAGTCTCGATTTGTGTACGATTGGGTTTTACTTTCAGGTAGGCTTTGTTAATTGAATTTCTTAAATTTAAAATATTGATCTCCATATATCAGTCAGTGTTTAAAGATTAAAGTTACAGAATCGTTGTCACATTATAATCCCGGATTTGTAAAAAGCATCCCGATAAACCGGTACAAGTTTTGTTTGGTAGTGCAGGGGCTTTTGTGCTGTATTTATAAATAGTAACCTTCCATGCCAAATATGGTCAACCTTCCCATCTTTTGCACTTAGTCCTAATTGGGTGCATTTATATGACTCATCCAAATTAAGAAAGTATTTTTTTAAAAAGTATTAACAATTCATTTTTTACAGTTTCAAAATCAGGCAATTCTTCTGTTATCTGATGTGCCAGACTATTCTTCCAGGCTGCTTTAAGATGTTTATCGCTTTCAGAGTTTATCAATTGCTCTACTGCACTAAATGAATGTCCTTTAAATGCAAGTTTCTTATGAAATGCATTCACAATAGGCTTATATTCTAATTCCGGAAAGTGTTTTGAAAGATACCAGATATCATAAAAATCTCGTGGGGCAGTATAAGACCGCTGGATTAATGAACGAATCTTTTCAGCCATAACTTCTTCAATACTATAGCAAGGGACCTGTAAAGCATTTCCTGTAAGTTTATCTGAATAAGAATGGACAACATCTCTGTATGCTATAGGGAACAATATCAATTCATATAGAATTATCTCAATTTTTACTTTGGTCTGCCAGCGTTGTGTCGCGGGTGGAGAATCGTTGCGTGGATGGTCGGAACCCCAGAATTTGATTATGGCTTCGTATCCTGTAAGCTTATCTTTAAATTTTAATTCTTTCAAAGATTCGATGTATGTGGGCATCTCAACCCTTTGTTTTAAAAAGGCCGAGATGTTATCTAAATGTTTCCCGGTAAGTATGAAATCCTTATCCGTTGAAGTAAAGTCGAGATCTTCTGAAAATCGATAATCCGGAATGTAGCATTTTTTCAAATAGGTGCCTCCTTTGAAAATCAGTTTTTGTCTAAGTTCCGGTATCGAGTAAATAGCATCAATGAAGTGCCCTAATGCCCAATCTTTATCGATAGTGCTTTTTACTACTCCTTTATGTGCTGCGATAGTTACTATCTCTTTTTGTAAAATCATTTAGTATTGATTGTTACAAATGTCCAGAATTTCTTCGTGACTAATGTTTAATCTTAACCTCCAGTCATTTACAAATTCTCCGGTGTCGGTTCCTGCCGGGTCAAATACATTGTACTTTTTGTTTATTTGCTGCTTAGCGTACCTGATGAAGTTTTTTAAGCCTTTCTTATCAAGTAACTCAGCCAAAAAGCCCATGCGCTTGGTTGCTGCAATGTTGTTGATAGCTGTACAATAGGTTATCATTTTT
>JANYIW010000218.1 GCA_025358645.1 Bacteroidales bacterium | reverse complement strand
TCAGTCTGACCTGTTCTAGGGAGAACATCCCTTTGAAAATTAACGTGTTTATAAACCAGCCTGATTATTCTTCATATCTGAAAGTTAAAAAAATAATTGAATTTTCTGTTCTGGATACATTCAGGGATCGGTGTCCGGCTGTAACTGTTCTCTGTCAGCCCCCCGAAAGACCATGGAAAGTTATTGCTGAAGCAGGGTTTATAGATACATCTTCGTGTGAAATGGTTAGCAAAGTTCTGGATACAGTACCATATGTAGTCAGGACAACTGAATCAATGAAAGAAGTCTGGGCAGGCGGTCTTGGTGCCTCTTTATTCCCTGATGATACACGAAAGGCGGCAGTTGCTGCTTTCGAACAGATGAGATCAATCCTCACAGCCGAGCAGCTTTCTTTTGATCATATCGTAAGACAATGGAACTACATTGGAAATATCCTGGAGGTAAAAAAAGAAGTTCAGAATTATCAGAAATTCAACGAAGTAAGAAGTGAATACTACCATAAATACAGAAATGTTCACAGTTATCCGGCTGCTACCGGTATCGGTATGAAGTTTGGCGGTGTAGTATTGGATTTCTGTGCTGTTAAAGCACTTGCCAATTTGAAAATAATAGCAGTTGATAATCCTGACCAGATAAGGCCCTATGACTATAGCCAACAGGTGCTGAAAGGGAAACCTCTCTGCAGTAAGGGAATTAATCAGCCTCCCCAGTTTGAGAGAGCGCTTTTCCTGACGGAAAACATGGGATCCACTTTGTTTGTGTCGGGTACAGCCTCAATAATCGGACAGGATACTATTGGAATAGATAATGTTGAAGAACAGACCATTGTGACTTTGGATAACATTAATAAACTTACTGATTCGGGGAGAATAAGCCACTTGTCAGGAAAACCAGGAAGCTATGCAGGCAGTCCTATACTTCTCAGGGTGTATGTAAAAAATCAGTATGATATCCCAAAGGTAAAGGCGATATGTGATCAGCGATATCCGGGGGTATGTTCGGTTTTCATAGAAGCTGATATTTGTCGCGATAATCTGTTGGTTGAAATAGAGGCAGAATTCTTAATAAGTAATTAATATACAATCTGAAATAACATGAAAACCGATTTCAATTCAAGATTAAGTCTCCTTACTGCAAATCACCAGAGGCTTATAAGCAGGAAAAATGAAAAGGTTGTGCCAGGAAATGGAATCTTTTACAGATATAAATATCCTGTACTTACCGGAGAACACGCACCTCTGTTTTGGAGATATGATCTTGATCCTGTAACAAATCCGCATCTGATGGAGCGCTTTGGTATCCATGCTGCATTTAATGCCGGGGCGATGAAGTTTGAGGGAAAATATATCCTGGCTGCCCGTGTTGAAGGTAACGACAGAAAATCTTTCTTCGCTATAGCCGAGAGCCCTAACGGAGTAGATAATTTCAGATTCTGGGACTATCCGGTGACCATGCCTGAGACAGACATCCCTGATACAAATGTATATGACATGCGGCTTACACAGCATGAAGATGGCTGGATTTATGGCATCTTTTGTTCTGAAAGGAAAGACCCCTCAGCTCCTGCCGGAGATCTCTCCTCTGCTGTAGCCGCTGCTGGTATAGCACGAACTCATGATCTGAAAAAATGGGAAAGACTTCCCGATCTGAAAACAAAGAGTCAGCAGCGGAATGTTGTGCTGCATCCTGAATTTGTAAATGGGAAGTATGCGCTTTATACACGTCCTCAGGACGGATTCATAGATGCAGGATCAGGAGGAGGTATCGGCTGGGCTCTGGTTGATGATATGACTCATGCGGAGATAAAGGAAGAAAAAATCATTAACTTACGTTATTATCATACGATTAAGGAGCAAAAAAACGGGGAGGGCCCTCATCCTGTAAAAACTCCTGAAGGATGGCTGCATCTGGCTCATGGTGTGAGAGGTTGTGCTGCCGGGTTAAGATATGTTCTGTATTTGTATATGACTGATTCAAAGGATCCTTCAAAGCTTATAGCCGAACCTGCTGGTTTTTTCATGGCTCCTGAAGGCGAAGAACGAGTCGGCGATGTTTCAAACGTACTGTTTACAAATGGATGGATAATTGATGATGACGGAACCGTATTTATTTATTACGCTTCATCAGATACCAGGATGCATGTTGCAGTATCCACAATTGAGAAGCTTGTTGATTATTGCCTGAATACTCCGGCTGATGGCTTACGATCTGCTGCTTCTGTTAAAACACTGAATAAGCTGATTGATAAAAATCTTAAATTACAGAACAGAATATAATAAACCTCTTAAGCACTTTATAACTACCCCTATGATCTCACAAAAACTGAAACTGAAAGAAAAGATAGGATATGGGTTCGGCGATGCTGCCAGCTCCATGTTCTGGAAGCTGTTCTCCATGTATCTGATGTTCTTCTATACAGATGTTTTCGGAATTTCTG
>JANYIW010000217.1 GCA_025358645.1 Bacteroidales bacterium | reverse complement strand
GAAAATGTTCGGGAATTCCCAACCAACATGCATCTGCAATATTGCCGGCATCATTCAATACCATTTTGCGTTCAAAATTTTCAATCCCAACAATCTTACCGAAAAGACATTTTCTATCCTGTACACAGATCGTAATAAAATATAATCCTGCCTTCGAATAATCATATCCTTTCAGGCGGATAGATTTGCGGTGATGGATATTGGGATTGTAATTGTTCATATGACTTTTGATTGTGATATAACGGGCACAAAATGTTGTGCCCTTACAGTCTATATCCGTAATCTCTTCTTCCCCATCAGCAACACCTGCATCAACCCCTTTTTCTGTTCCCTAAGTTTCTCTGTTTTACTTTTAAGTAGCTGTATTTCTTTGTCTGATGATTGCAGTACTTGAGCAATTACTTTCTGTTCATTAACTGGATTTCTGATGTCGGCTCATAGTCAATACTGGTAGCGTAAATATCGCAAACTTTGCGGTAAAAAACTTTCTCGCTGCTACGAATGTTCCGGATACGTTCAAGAAGTTCATCAAAATAGTAGTTTCTCGCTTCTTTTAAACGTTCATCATCCATTACAAACCCTTTAATAATGTATTCTTTCAATCGTAGTGTTGCCCATATTCTGAAATGAGTGGCTACATGTGATTTAACACGATAACCGACTGAAATAATCATATCCAAATTGTAATAAAGTATGTCCCTTGTCACTTTTCGATTACCCTCCTTTTGAACTTGTGCAATTTTTGCACAAGTTGCTTCTTCTATCAATTCACCTGTTTCATAAATATTTTTAATGTGTTTGGCGATTGAAGTTCTGTCAGTTTGAAATAATTCAGCCAAATGATATTGACTGAGCCAAATGGTTTCATTTTCCAGTTTGACATCAATCTTTGTAATTCCATCTTTGGATTGATAAATCAGTATTTCAGTTTTTATATTCTTCATTACATCAGTTCTTTTAAATACTTGTTCAGTTCCGCCTGCACTGTTTTCAATTCCACTTCAAGTTTCTCGATCTCTGTCTGGACAGCAGCAATATCAACTTCTTCTTCCTCCACAAAAGTATCCACATAACGGGGGATGTTCAAGTTGAATTCGTTTTCTTTAATTTCATTGAATGTTGCAACAAAACTGAATTTATCTTCGACAATTCCGGCAGACAGTTTTCCCTCATTGAATTTCCTATAAGTAGCCACAATATGATCAATATCTGCAGGTCGAAGTCTGTTTTGGTTCTTAGCCGATTCATAGTGTTTGCTTGCATCGATAAAAAGAACAGGGTCTTGCCCATTATCTTTTCTTGCCCTGTTGAAAATCATGATTGCGGCTGGTATCCCAGTTCCAAAAAACAAGTTAGCAGGTAACCCAATGACTGCTTCCAGTAGATTTTCTTCAATTGTTTTCTGTCTGATCTTTCCCTCACTTGCGCCACGGAATAAGACTCCATGTGGTACAACTACTCCAACTTTACCTTTGCCCTCGTAAGCGGTTTCAATCATGTGGCTGACAAATGCCCAATCTCCTTTGCTTTTGGGTGGAGTACCTCTCCAGAAGCGATTATATTTGTCGGTTTCCGGGTCAAAACTGTCGCTGGCTTTGTTTTCTTCTTTATCGTCACTCTTTCCCCACTTGTCTAATGAGAAAGGAGGATTAGCAACAACAGTATCAAACTTCATTAAAGCGTCACCTTCTTTCAGTTTCGGGTTTCGGATTGTATCTCCCCATCGGATGGTAGCGTTATCAAAGCCATGTAAAAACATATTCATAACTGCCAGGGCCCAGGTGCTTCCATTAGCTTCCTGACCATAAAGTGAAAAATTATCTGAGCCGACCTCTTCTCCGGCTTTAATCAGTAATGATGCTGATCCACATGTAGGGTCGCATATACGTGAACCAGGTTTTGATTTGGTAAGTTTAGCGATAAGGGTCGATACTTCTTTTGGCGTAAAGAATTCTCCGGCTTTTTTTCCGGCATCGCTTGCAAAATTCTCAATCAGGAACATGTATGCACCGCCAATAATATCAGTGCCTTCAAGATGTGATGGTTTCAGGTTTAATGTTTCTTTATTAAAATCGAGAAGAAGGTTTTTCAGTCTGGTGTTTTTATCCTTTGTATCGCCCAATACACTGCTGTTGAAATTTATGTTCTGGAATATTCCTGCACCATCGTCGCTATATAGTTTGGTACGGTTGGCTTCCACAAGATCTTCAAGTGCAATATCTATTAACTCGCCAATATTAAGTTCGTTACGGTGGTCAAATAGATAGTTAAAATGGCTGTGTTCAGGCACTACAAAACGTTCATGCTTCATGGCACGATCTGCACGTTCTTTGTCCCCGCTATATTTTTCCAAATGAGATTCATATTTATCATCATGCACATCACTCAGATATTTTACAAAAAGCATAGTGAGAACATAATCCTTGTAAATACTGGGATCAATGCTCCCCCGAAAAGTGTCACATGCTTTCCATACTGCATCATTAATATCTTTTTGAGTTATTTTTTTCATTTGAATGAATAATTAAAAGTGAAAAGTGAAAAATTATTTTTTTGCGGTTTTAATTGATGAGACAAGCATAGCAATTAATTCTCTGCATTCTTGTCTTAATCTTTCAAAATCATCGATTGACAAATATTCAGTATCATATAAAAGCATTAACCAATATTCTGCTTCGTTAGCTTCTTTAAGCGCAACAGTAAGTTTGTTTATAAAATCAGCCTTACTGGCAGCAAATTCAGACTCTCTGATTAATGCTCCAATAGCTGTTCCAGAGCGTAATATCTGGCGGCTCAGTATAAATTCTTTTTCTGTTGATCTGAGTGATTGACAAAGTTTTACAATTTTAATTGAGAAAGTATAACTTTTATCTCTTAGGGGACTTTTTGATTTTTCACTATTCATTTTTCACTTTTCATTTAATCGCGTTGATTATTTGTTGTTGAATTTGTTTTTCCCGCAGAGACTCAATTTGCTGCTGCAGTTTTCTTTCTGCATTCCTGAGATGGGTAATTATTAGAATCGTCTTTTGAGTATCCATATCCGGGATAGATAATTCCAATTCATCAATAACGGATTTTGAGATGGAAACTATAGAACTTCCTACCGCCTTACTTTTCAGGTAATTCTGAGATGAGGCGCTGTTTAGATACCACATCAAATACTCTGGCAGTGCTTTATCTCGAAAATCCTCATTTAAACGAATCACAAAGAACGAAGTGGAAGCTACTGCCGGTTGGTTTTTACTTTCGAAGAGAGCTGCAAAATTTTTTGTTCCTTTGGCAGCATATATTATATCACCATTCTGTAATAAATGTTTTTCAGGGATGCTTTCGGATTTTAAATCAGGGTACAAAGAGCTTCTTAAGATTCCGTTTTCATCAAAGTGCTTTGACTGCAAGTACACAATTTGACCTTCCTTAACTGGCTTAGCAAAGACCCCGGTTTGAATAAAAGCAATATGTTTTAATGCTACTCTCAAAATAATTATCTAAGTAATACGGCTACAAAGATAGGTAAAATATTCCAATATATTATTGAGTAGCGACTCTACAAAATCAGGTTATTTGATAATTACAGGTCAAATCTGAGGAAAGCTAATTGCACTATTTTGCAAGCCTTTGGAATTATGGGAAGGCTAGTGGGGGCTTGCAGGTTTCGGCTGACTTCTCACCATTGTCAGCTCGTGAACGGGGAGACCTCCACCATTCAAGACGCACACGTGAGACTTCATGCTTGGCACTATCCCGATATTCCGATAGCTATCCGAACGGGACAGGCATGCCACATGAAGTCCTCTTTATTAGTGGTAGTTTTTTTCGTCATCAATTTCTTTTTTTATTCTTTGGTTGATGTCGATTTTAGCCTTTTCAAAAACAAAAATTGTAGTTCCAAATTCTCTTGCAAACGTATTTGTTACAGTTCCTGCTTTATATGATTTTTCGAAAAATGGACTCGTTTCATTCAATTCATTCGCTTCGCTTTCTAGTGTTTTTAGCCGTATTAAATTCACGTATTTCTTATCCAATTGAAACCAATCTATATAGTCGGCACTAAAGGAAACGGCAGTCATGTTCTTATTTATTGTATAATAATTGATTGCTCCCGCTTGACCATAATTATCACAAAGAATAAGTGTATTCTCCTGAGCTGGTAACGTTGCATAAATCGAATCTGTTTTATGTGCTATTTCCTTCCAACCAACCATATCGGCATAATCTTGTGGTAAGGCATGGTCTTTGCCATCTTCCCAACGCAGTAATCCATACTTTTTATAGAGCTCGGAATGATTAAGAATATAGTTTGGACTTTTATTAGGGAACATAATTTGGTACATCGGGATGAAAAACAAAATAGGAATCAGGATTGCGATGGGTTGCAAATATTTTTTCCAATTGGATTTTAAAAGCTTTCCCAGATAAACGGCACCAAAGGCAATGTAAATAGGATACAAACCCATGGCATAATAACTTTTTGCCTTTAGATAAGTAAAAACCATCAATGCAAAACATAAGGTCCAAAAGAAAAACCCGTACTTTTTAAAAGGTGGATAAAATAGTAATGCGTAACAGCCTGCAAGAATAACAAACCAGGACCCAATAAAAAAGTACAATTGTTCTTTTAGAAAATCCCAACGGTTTACATTTACTAATTGCGTTTTTGCCAATTGTTGCATATGGTGATAAACAGGAAAATTGTTGTTATACTGCCAAATTAGGTTTGGCAAAATGAGTAGCAAGAACAATAGTAAAGAAAAGTAAAAATGCTTATCCTTAAAAATGGATTGCTTAGTCAATAAAAGTGCAGGAAAAAGTCCAACAAGTAAAAAGACAATATTATACTTATTCAAAAAGCCAAAAGCCAAAACTACTATCCCTATATAAAACCATTTGTAACTTTCGGTATTACAATATTTAATTAGAATAAAACAAAAGGTGGCCCAGAAAAGAGCATCTAAAGAATTTGGTTGATATAAGATGTTTAATCGTAAGAGGGCTGAGAATAATACACAGGTAGCACCTAATGTTAATGCAAACATATTTCCCTTTAATGCTTCGATAGCTTTCCAAATTACTACAATAGTCAACGCACCAAATAATGCTGGGAAAAATCGTATCCAAAATAAAGAATTACCTAAAAAAAGGATGATACAAGAAATCCAAGAAGTGACAGGTGGAACCGAAATGTAACCCCAAGCTAAATGATGTGCCTGGTCAAGATGTAAAAACTCATCTCTTTGCAATTCATATTCTGGGTTTACTAAAACATATTGCAATACAAACTTTGCAATTATAAATCCAATTAAGAGTATTGTTTTTTTTGTCATTAAATTTTCCAGTGTCTGTTAAAATTACCGCTAACTAAATAGTGTTTTATACACAGTCTTATAACAGACTGCCCATTAAAGGTAGGCTAAAATATCAAACTGCTAACCTGAGTGGTGCTATATAAGATTGTGTATATCATAAGGAAATCTCAGATCACTCCGATTTCCACCATCGTGAATAACTCTTTCAATAATAATATTTTTCATAATATGCAGTCAATAAAATTGACTATGAATCTTATGGGCTGCCCCTACAGCACAGCCCCGTCAGTCACACAGCATTTTGATACAAAGTGTTTAATTAAGAGTTGTACTGTGCTTACTATCTGACTCTAACGATCACATACAATATGAAAGTTAAACAATAAATTGAAATTATCTATGAATTTTATCGACATTTTGAGCTTTTCCCGGACAGAAATTCTCTCAGGGAATTGATGTCGTTTATAACTATCTAACATACA
>JANYIW010000355.1 GCA_025358645.1 Bacteroidales bacterium | reverse complement strand
AAATAAAGAAATGGCGAAAATTTGTTTTTAAAAACTTTATCATTAGCTTTGCACCGGTATCCAAAAAAAGTAATTTTTAGAAGCACTGCAAAAAAATAGATCAAGGAATCGAATGGAGATTCTCCTTATTATGTTTCACAGATAATTCATATACACATGGCAAATCATAAGTCGTCAGAAAAAAGGATCAGGCAGATCGAAGTAAGAAAAGAGAATAATAAGTATTATGCAAAGACCACGCGTAATGCGCTTAAGACAATTCGTGGATTAAGTAATAAGGAAGAGGCTGCAGTTCTTCTTCCAAAGTTAACCTCTATGCTCGACAAGCTTGCTAAAAAGAATATTATTCACAAGAAAAAGGCTTCAAACCTGAAGTCTTCAATTGTAAAGCTTGTTAGCAGTTTATAATATTTTTCAATAATATCTCATAAGGCTGTATCTTTATGGTACGGCCTTTTTTTTACCCTTAACCCTAAAGGGAAAAAGCTAAAAATCAAAAAATTACCAAAGTCCCCCTGCCTACCCTGCCTACCCTGCCTACCGGCAGGCAGGCGGCAGGCAGGCGGCAGGCAGGCTTTAGGGGTCCCGATAGCTATCGGGATAGGGGTAAAATGACTTATCGGAGTAGACTCAAAGTTCAATTCTTACGCGTTAAAAGAAAAATAATGATTAGGTATAATCTGATATACTAATAGCATTATAATATCTCCCCGAATAACATTAAAAGCAGATTTTATTTAATAAAACTCTTGCCAGTCCTATTTTTTTGATATTTTCGCTATTACAATTTATAAATTAATCAGGGGAATTTATATGTCAGTAAAAACCCAAACCAGGGAAGATATTTATATAGGATTGGATATTGGAGGCACCAAATGTGCCGTGGTAGTCGGGGATGCTTCTTTTGCGATTAAAAGGAAGATCGGTTTCGATACGCGCACTGATGTGCGGGGATATCAGGCTATTTTATCTGAATTTAAAACAAATATTAAATCATTGCTTGCCGAATATCCCGGGTATAACCTGAAGCGTATCGGAATAAGTTGCGGTGGTCCTCTCGATTCTAAAAAGGGCTATATATATTCACCGCCGAATTTGCCAGGGTGGGATAATGTACCAATTGTCAAATTATTCAGTGATGAGTTTGGAGTTGAAACTGCAATACAAAACGATGCAAACGCTTGTGCTTTGGCAGAATGGCTGATGGGTGCAGGTAAAGGAACATCGAATATGATTTTCCTTACTTTCGGAACAGGAATGGGTTCAGGTCTGATATTAAACGGTAAACTGTACAGCGGCACAAATGACCTGGGAGGTGAAGTCGGACATATAAGGCTGGCAAAGACCGGACCAGTCGGTTTTGGAAAAGCAGGATCATTCGAGGGATTTTGCAGCGGTGGTGGAATTGCCCAGCTTGCAAAAGCGATTGTATCTGAAAAGTTGAATAATAACCAGACTGTTGGCTTTTGTCCCTCCCTGAAGATGATGGATGAAATTGACACCAAAATGGTGGCATTGGCTGCACAGGCTGGCGATCCTGTTGCCAACGAGATCATTCAGATATCAGCAGATTATCTTGGACAGGGACTGGCAATATTGATCGATGTACTTAATCCTGAATGCATTGTGATCGGCAGCATTTATGCACGCAATGAAATGCTTTTTAAACCACTTATAGAAAAAGTTCTCAAAAAAGAAGCAATTCCTGCATCACTGGCAGTATGCCAGATAAAACCAGCCGAACTTGGCGATTCTATTGGTGATTATGCAGCATTGTGCGTAGCCATTTATGAGGATAAATTTTAAATCGTTTGAAAGTGGAAAACAATATTTTTTTAAAGGACCTTATTAAAAGATACCCACAATTATTATCGGTTGAAAATGAAATTCAGGAAGCAGCTGAGTACCTGATAAAGTGTTATCAAAAAAGTGGCAAGGTATTAGTTTGTGGTAATGGAGGCAGCTGTTCTGATTCAGACCATATAGTTGGTGAATTAATGAAAAGCTTTGAACAGAAGCGCCCGGTAAGCGAAACTTTAAGAAACCGTTTGGCGGAGCTTTCCGGAGAACGGGGAAAATACCTTTCAGAAAAACTTCAGCAGGGGTTGCCTGCCATTTCACTTACAGCCCACTCTGCCCTTATATCTGCTGTTGCAAATGACACCGACGCTGATCTTATCTTTGCCCAGCAGGTGGTCGGTTACGGAAACCCCGGAGATGTTCTTATAGGAATAAGTAGCTCAGGGAATTCTCAAAATGTAATTGATGCAATTATAACTGCGAAAGCAAAAGGCATGATTGTCATTGGTTTAACCGGCGAAACCGGTGGAAAAATGAAATCATATTGCGACATTCTGATCAATGTGCCAGGAAAACGTACTGCATTTGTCCAGGAATTACACTTGCCAATTTACCATACACTCTGCCTGATTATAGAGAACAATTTCTTTGGGATTAAGTAACGAAAGCACGGTCAGCGGTAAAAAACATTTTTGCAAATGGCTTTAAATCACCTTTCCTTCCTATACCTTGCCAGGAAATGTTAAGGATGAGTAACCTGATTCAGAATGAGGGGTGGGAAAACTGGAATTAAAACTGTAAAAAGCAATAATTATGAAAAAAATTATTTATTTGGTAGTTCTTTTTTTGCTAATAGTGGCTAATTTGTATTCTCAAACGCCTAATACACTGACATCCAAAGAAATAAAAAATGGTTGGGTGCTTTTATTCGATGGAACCAGTACAAATGGCTGGACAACTACAAAAGGTCAGCCGGTCCCGGAAGGAAGTTGGAAGATAATCAACAGTAGTATAAATACTGTTACGGGAAGTAAGGGTGGAGATATAATAACTGTAAACGAATATTCGGATTTTGAACTCTCCGCTGATTTCAAAATAACACCCGGCTGTAATAGCGGGATCAAGTATTTCTTCACTACATATGCCCGCTTTCGGTACGGTGGAAAAAGGGCATATCCTGTTGCAGTATCATGGCGGTTTGGTGGCCTTTAGAAACGTAAAAATTAAAATATCTTAAAATTCTGGTCGAAATTAATTAATGTCAATCATTATGGAAAAGAGACGTGATTTTATTAAGAAAGTAGCTGTTGGTTCCGCGGGTCTTGCCATTGGAGGTACAGCATTGGGGTTTAGTGCAAAGAGCTACAAAAACATTCTGGGCGCTAATGATAGGATTCGTATGGGTATCATTGGTGTTAATGGTCGGGGAAATGGCATGGGAAGAAATTTTTCACAACAAAAAAATGTTGAGGTGGCAAGTGTATGCGATGTTGACACAAGAGCTCTCGAAAAAGCAATTAAATCGATAATAAGCTCAAATACACCCCCGGCAAATACACCCAAAGCAGAAAAAGACTGCCGGAAAGTATGTGAAGATAAATCAATCGATGCAATCTACACAGCAACTCCAGACCATTGGCATGCCCCCCTTACTATAATGGGTTGTCAGGCCGGAAAACATGTTTATGTTGAAAAACCTTTAAGTCATAACCCCAGGGAAGGGGAACTTGCTGTTGCCGCCGCTCGAAAATATAACCGTGTTGTTCAGATGGGTGCACAACGTCGTTCAGCTCCTTTATTAACCCAGGGCATTGAAGAATTACACAAAGGGATCATTGGCCGGGTATATCTGGCTAAAACATGGTACACCAATATGCGTAAAGAGACCTTCCTGAAACCAGGACCTGTACCTGAGTGGCTTGATTATGAATTATGGCAGGGACCTGCTCCCCGGGTACCTTTCAAAGAAGGTTTGATTCACTATAACTGGCATTGGTTCTGGAATTGGGGAACAGGCGAGGCATTAAATAATGGGACACACGAAATTGATGTTGCCCGTTGGGGCCTTGGTGTGGAGTTTCCCATTCATGTAACATCAGTTGGTGGCAGATATCATTTTAAAGATGATTGGGAAACTCCCGACACACAGGTGGTGACATGGGATTATCCTGGCCGTATCTCTCTGATGTGGGAATGCAGAAGTTGTAACGGAAGACCTGCTGAAGGCTCAGATCGCGGTATTATTTTCTATGGAGAAAAAGGAAGCCTGGACACCGGTAATGATAGTTACAAGGTATATGATCTCGGAGGGAAATTGATTAAAGATGTGAATAATAAAACAGCCGAAGGTGTTCAGGGTCGTGATCCCGCAAACCCAAGTCCTGGAATGGACGGTCTTCATATTGCTAACTTTCTCGATGCTATCAGGAATAATCGTCGTCCAAATGAAGATGTTGAAGATGGCTATAAGAGTACAATGGCAGCGCAGTTGGGAAATATTGCGTGGAGAGTAGGTCATGATTTGAAACTCGATCCCAAAAACGGACATATCATAGGTGATAAAGAAGCAGAAAAACTTTGGAGCCGCGAATATGAAAAAGGATGGGAACCGAAGGTATAATCATATTAATCTTCTGATATTTCTAAATTATTGTCAAATAAGAAGGGATATGCCATTGCATGTCTCTTTTGTATAAAATAAATGTAATCCTTCATTGCCAGATAATCTGAATTTCTTATCTTGCATAAGCATTTCAAAATTTGTCGCTGCATGTCTCTTAAAATTACTGACTGGGCTGTTGAAGACAGACCCAGGGAAAAACTTATTCAGAAAGGTATTGCCAGTCTGAGTGATGCCGAACTACTTGCTATCCTGATCAGTTCTGGAACAAAGGACAAATCGGCTGTAGATCTTGGTCGCGAATTATTAAGTGTTGCAAACAATAACCTGAACAGTCTTGGGAAACTTTCAATAGCAGATCTCAAGAAGCTACGTGGTATTGGCACTGCAAGGGCTGTAACAATTACGGCCGCTCTTGAACTTGGGCGAAGGCGAAAACTGACTGAAGTTCAGGATGTTCCCCAGATCAGAAGCTCAAAGGATATCGCTGATATTTTTCAGCCAATACTGTCTGACCTTCTGCATGAAGAGTTCTGGATATTGTTCCTTAACAGATCAAATAAAGTGATTAACAAGATGAAACTGAGTCAGGGGGGAATAAGCGGTACAGTTACCGATGTGCGTATAGTGATGAAAACCGCTATCGAATATCTTGCTTCAGGTATTATTGTCTGCCATAATCATCCTTCAGGAAACCTTAATCCAAGTGAATCTGATACTAAAATAACTCAGAAAATAAAAGAAGCAGGTAATCTGATGGACATTCAGCTTCTCGATCATATTATTATTTCGGATAAGGATTATTACAGTTTTGCAGATAACGGATTACTGTAAATAATTTTCTTGCGGTCCTGCAGTCTTTAAGTCTTAAAGGCATTAAATGAATTTTTTAACTTCATTCTTGTCTTCACAGATTTTAAGCAACTCAGCAAATGACTTTTTCAATGCCGGATGAATCATTTCTGATGCAATTTCGCATAGGGGAACCAAAACAAATCTTCGTTCCTGCAATAATGGATGTGGAATTTTCAGACTTTCCTGATCTATAATTATCTCTTCATAAAGAAGGATATCAATATCGATCAGCCTGGATGAGTACCGGTTAGGTCCTCTGACTCTTCCCATCAAAGATTCTATCATAAGGATTATTCCAAGAAGTCCGGATGGAGTCAGTTTTGTCTCAGCTTTTACAACCAGATTAAGGAATTTATCCTCAGCCTGAAATCCCCATGGTTCAGTTTCATAGATCGAAGAAGTCATTAAAACCGGTCCAATGAATTCCTCAATTCTTGTAATTGCTTGTTTAAGATTGAGTTCCCTCCTTCCAAGGTTTGTTCCTATTCCAAGAAATACAATCTTCATAATCAATCAATCTGATACCAAAAGTATTAAATACATGTATAACTTTACAAATTCATTTTGTTTTTTTATATATATTTAAAATTCATTTCATTAAAGCAATCAAAAGATGAGAAACTTTCTTAAATACACGCTTGCAACAATAACCGGTATAATTATAGCATCCATTCTATTCTTCGTTATTATGCTTGCAAGTTTTAGCGCCATTGTTTCATCTGGAAACAAATCTGTTTCAGTGAGTGATAATTCTATTCTGGTATTAAAAGCAGGTGTTACAATTCCTGACAGAGGAGATCAAAATCCGCTTTCCGGAATTGATCTGGTTAATTTGACATTTTCTCCATCAGCCGGTCTGAATGATATACTACATAACATCGAAAAAGCATCCGGAGACAATAAAATCAAAGGTATTCTGATAGAAAACGGACTCCTTTCCTCAGGTTGGGCAACAACTGAGGAGATCAGAAACGCTCTTTTGAAATTCAGGGAGAATGGAAAGTTTGTTATCTCTTACTCTGATTATCTACTTACTCAGGAGTGTTATTATCTTGCAACTGCTGCAGACAAGATTTATATTAATCCCGGATCAATGGTTGAATTCAAGGGTCTTAGCAGCGAGGTAATGTTTTACAAAAAAGCCCTAGAGAAAATTGGTGTGGAAGTACAAGTGACCAGACACGGAAAATTTAAAGGTGCAGTGGAGCCTTTTATCCTTGATAAATTAAGTGATGAAAACAGGACTCAGATAAAAGATTATGCCGGCTCACTGTGGAACCAGGTTATTGCAGATATATCAAAATCGAGAGATATATCAGCCGAACAACTTAATAAACTTGCAGATAATCTTGACGGGAATCTTGCATCAGGCGCTTTTAAATCTAAACTTGTTGACGGACTTATGTACCGCGATGCATTAATCGATACCCTTAAATCCTTGTCAGGAATAAATAAAGATAAAGAACTTAACCTTATCTCAATGACCAAATATACTAAGGTCGCGGATACTAAATTATCATTTTCTGCAAAGAACAAAATAGCTGTGGTTTATGCCTCGGGAACAATAGTAACCGGGAAAGGAAACCAAAGCAACATCGGAGGAAATTATTACGCAGATGTGATAAGTAAAGCAAGGCTGGATTCGTCTGTTAAGGCAATCGTTCTGAGAGTTAATTCCCCGGGCGGAAGCGCTACTGCTTCAGACATAATGTGGAGGGAACTGGATCTTGCTGCCAGGGTAAAACCGGTAGTGATATCGATGGGTAATTACGCGGCATCGGGTGGCTATTACATCTCTGCTCCAGGGACAAAAATCTATGCAGACCCAATGACCATTTCGGGTTCAATTGGTGTATTTGGATTAATACCAAATATCGGCAAACTGCTTGAACAAAAACTAGGGCTGACAACAGAAATAGTTAATACAAATAAAAATTCAGATTTTCCTTCAATTTACCGGCCAATGAATCCTTATGAGAAAGAGTTAATGCAGATGAG
>JANYIW010000196.1 GCA_025358645.1 Bacteroidales bacterium | reverse complement strand
GGGAAAGTTGTGCTGGTTGTTTTGAAGGATATTGAAAAGCTTTTAAACCGCTGAATGGATAAATAACGTAGATATATTCGATTTTATATTTGTCATTTGAAACAATTTATATACTGGAATTGTTTTATACACGTTATAAGGATAAGTCATATACTAATCAAAATTTTGAAAAATGGGACGGAAAATATGTGGGTTGCTGCTATTGATGGGCATTATCTTATTTTATTCATGTAAGAATACCGGTGAATCGAAAGAAGCAAAAAATAAAATTGTACCGAATAAGATATTACAACAGGAAGATGGAACTATTTCGTTAAAGGTCGACAAAGCAGACTGTTACCATGACGTGATAAATCCTTCAAGCAATACAGCAGAATGGAGTGTTGTAGTTTCGAAATCCGGACGTTTTAACGTCTGGTTGTCGAGCGCCACCAAAGATACAACGGATTTGAAATATAATAATTCGGTAAGACTAAGTATACTTGATAACAGGATTGAGGCTCGTCCGGAATGCGACAAAATAATACATAACTCAACCGATGTTACGTATCCGTATTTCAGGGCTGATTCATTCTTAGGTTCACTTTATATACAAGATACCGGATTATATAATATTCAGATAATCAGCGAGAAAATCATTCCTAAGGACATTAGGAAAGGAGAATCATCAGGTATTGAGAATTCAAAACTGTTATCGGTTTTCCTGACGCCTGTTACCCGTTGATTTTAATCCATTCCCTTGCGTTAACAAAAGCTTTTATCCATGGGGTAACATCATCATTTATTCTATCATCAGGATAATAACCACATTGCCATGGAAAAAATGCTCTTTCAAGGTGTGGCATCATTACAAGATGACGTCCGTCATCCGAACATAATCCCGCAACATCATAATCTGACCCGTTTGGATTGGCAGGATATGTAGAGCTGCTGAATTTTAATGGTATCTGATACTTGTTTTCAGGATATGGAAGGTTGAATTGTCCTTCTCCATGGGCTACCCATATTCCAAGCTCCAGGGTAGTCATGTTTTTAAGCATCACTGAGTTATTCTCTAAAATCTTTACCCCCAGGAAACCTGATTCAAATTTATGCGACTTATTAAGCAGCAGTTTAGGCTTATCTTTGTGTTGAGGATATAAAAGGTTCAGCTCAATCATAAGTTGACACCCGTTACATACACCAAGTGACAGAGTATCAGTTCTTTTATAGAATTTATCAAGCGCGATACGTGCTTTTTCGTTATATCTGAATGCGCCTGCCCATCCTTTTGCTGATCCTAATACATCGGAATTCGAAAAACCTCCTACAAAAACTATCATCTTAATCTCCTCAAGTGTTTCTCTACCCGAAATAAGATCTGTCATGTGTACATCCTTAACGTCAAAACCTGCCAGGTAGAGTGCATACGCCATCTCTCTGTCGCCATTTACACCTTTCTCTCTTATTATTGCAGCCTTGATTCCTGTCTTTTTCCTTCTCTCAGCATGGATTCCCAACGACTTGAAAGTTCCTGCAAAATCAGATATTTTAATATTCAATTCATGATTTTTATAATTCTGATATCGTTCAAGTGCAAGTTCAGGTCCGCATTGACGTCTGTCGAGAAGATACGATGTGTGAAACCATTTATCACGTAGCTTATCAATATCGAAGGTTAGTAAGTTACTATGGTTTGTAACAAACAGTTGTCTCTCATTAACCGGGTGACCAACAGAGAAATATGATATTCCGTTTTCAAGAAGGATTTCAGCTACTTCATTCTCATCCTTTACCTGAATTATAATTCCCGGATTCTGACTGAAGAATATCTTAACAGTATCATTTTCATTAATAGCTGTGAGGTTAACAGTTATTCCACCTCTGGTATTAGAGAAGCACATTTCCAGAAGGGTTATTAACATTCCTCCGGCAGATATATCATGTCCGGAAAGAATCTTTCCTTTAAGAATAAGATCCTGAATTGTATCAAATACTACCTTAAAATATCCAGGGTTGGTGACCGTCGGAACTTCATCGCCCAACCTGTTCAAAACCTGGGCAAAGCTGCTTCCGCCCGGCTTAAAACCATCCCGGCTCATATCTATATATAAAAGACTGGTATATGGGTCATTAACGATTACAGGTTCGACAATTTTTCTTATGTCATCAACCTCGCCTGCAGCAGATATTATCACTGTACCCGGTGAATACACGACCTGATCGTGATATTTCTGGGTCATTGAAAGACTGTCTTTCCCGGTAGGAATGTTGATACCCAGAGCAATTGCAAAATCACTTGCTGCTTTTACAGCTGCATAGAGTCTGGTATCCTCCCCCTGATTTTTGCAGGGCCACATCCAGTTAGCAGAGAGGGAAACACTTTTTAATTTATCTGTGAGAGGAGCCCATATAATATTTGTAAGAGCCTCAGCAATAGACAGTACGGAACCAGCTGCCGGATCAATAAGTCCTGCGGCAGGAGCATGGCCTATGGATATTGCCATACCCTTTTTGCCCTTGTAGTCAAGGGATATGGCTCCAAGATCATTCAATGGCAACTGAAGAGGACCGGCACACTGTTGTTTCGCGAGTCTGCCTGTTACTGACCTGTCGACTTTGTTTGTAAGCCAATCTTTGCAGGCAACCTCTTCAATCTGGAGGACCAGTTCCGCATACTCCTCAATTTTATGAATAGAGTATTCAAGCTTTTTAAAGTTGTTTTCAACAACTACATCTTTCATTATTGTTTTAGGAGGGTCTCCGAATAGTGACGAAAGAGACAGATCAATGGGTTTTTCTTTCGTAACCGGATTCACCAGAGTAAACTGCATATCGCCTGTTACTTCTCCTATGATGTAGAATGGCGCTCTTTCCCTTTCGGCAATTTTCCTTAAAATATCAACATCAGACTTCTTAATAATTAATCCCATACGTTCCTGAGACTCATTACCGATGATTTCCCTTGCCGATAGGGTAGGGTCACCCAATGGTAATTTGCTGATATCAATTTTACCACCTGTTGCTTCAACAAGCTCCGACAGACAGTTAAGATGTCCGCCTGCACCATGATCGTGTATTGAAATTATAGGGTTATTCTCTGATTCGCTCAATGCCCTTATTGCATTATAAACTCTTTTCTGCATTTCGGGATTAGCCCGCTGAACAGCATTTAATTCAATAGAGCTGTCGAATTTACCGGTATCTACCGATGAAACGGCTCCTCCGCCCATGCCTATCCTGTAGTTATCTCCTCCAAGCAACACAATAAGGTCGCCTTTTTCAGGTATGTCTTTCTCGCTGTCTTTCTTTTTGCCAATTCCAATTCCACCGGCAAGCATGATAACCTTATCATAGCCGAACTTTTTAAGATTTTCAAAATGTTCGAAAGTAAAAACCGATCCGCAAATGAGTGGTTGTCCGAATTTATTTCCAAAATCACTTGCGCCATTTGATGCCTTAATTAAAATATCTTCAGGTGTCTGATATAGCCATGGTCTTTCCTTTGTGTTTTTCTCCCACGGACGGTCTCCATCCGGACGAGGGTATGATGTCATATACACGGCTGTTCCGGCAATTGGAAAAGCTCCCTTACCTCCTGCAATCCGATCCCTGATCTCGCCTCCGGTACCTGTTGAAGCCCCATTGAATGGTTCAACTGTAGTCGGGAAATTATGTGTTTCGGCTTTAATTGAAAGAACAGATTCATAGTCTGTTATCTTGAAAAAATCAGCTCTATCCTGGGTATTTGGAGCAAATTGCTCAACAATAGGACCTTGTACGAATGCACAGTTATCTTTATAAGCCGAAACAACACTATTAGGATTAGTTTTTGTCGTTGACTTAATCATTTGGAAAAGAGTTTTCTCCTTTTCTTCACCTGACAAAACAAATGTTCCATTAAAGATTTTGTGACGGCAATGTTCAGAATTGACCTGTGAAAAGCCAAAGACCTCACTATCAGTTAGTTTTCGTCCTATTGAGATGCTTAACTTATCAAGATATGCAACTTCCTCAGAATTAAGAGCTAGACCTTCTTTAAGATTATATTGTTTTATATCGTCAACATAAAAAACCGGATCAGGTTGTTTGTCAATTGTGAAAATACTCTGATCTAATCCTTCATAAAGTGATTGCAGCATTGGATCGAAATATGGTTTATCGGAAGCAGATATCTGAAACTCCTCGATTCTCTTAATTCCCTCAATCCCCATGTTCTGTGTAATCTCCACAGCGTTTGTGCTCCATGGAGTTATCATCTCTTTTCGGGGGCCAACAAAGACACCATTAACCTTATCCTTAATCAGAAAGTTAGCTTCACCAAATAGCCAGGATAGTTTTTCAAGGTCTTTATCAGTAAGTTTTTCAGGGGTGCCTACAGCGATTAGATTTTTAGAAATACATTCAAAAAAGAGAATCATATTATACACATTAATGCATTGATAAATAATGATTTAGAATCATGAAGATTCATGTAGATTGCTATGTAAAGATAGCATAAATTATTAATGTCATTGTCAAAATAAAAAGTGCGTATCGACTTTTATCGTCTTATGAAAAGGCATGGAAAATAAATAAATAAATGAACCTTGTACTAATATTATTGTTTAATGAATTAAGACCAAAGTTATGAACGATAAACGTATTGTCATTGTTTTGCTTGTTATGTTTATTTTGCTTTCGTGCCATCGGAAAGCAGAAAAAATTAAAGACAAATTGCCTGTATCAGTAGATGTTATTATTGCAGAGAAAGTTCATTTTCCTTCGAGTATTGAAGTGAATGGTGAATCACTTTCTGAGGAGATGATAGAGTTGCATCCGGAGATAAGCGGAAGACTTACTTATTTAAATATTCCAGATGGTGTCACAGTCCAAAAAGGTACTATCCTGGCTAAAATAAACGATGCCGATCTTCAGGCTCAGTTGGAACAACAAAAAGTGCAGTTAAATCTTGTGGTAAAAACCGAGCATCGTTTAAAGGAGTTATTAAAGATTAATGGTATTAATCAATCCGATTATGACGCTGCATTGAGTCAGGTCAATACATTCAAATCAAATATAAAGGTACTTCGTGCACAAATTGATAAAACGTTTGTCAGGGCGGCTTTCAGTGGGAAATTAGGTTTACGGATGGTAAGCCCCGGAGCTTACGTTACACCACAGACGCTATTAGGTACTCTTCAGCAATCCGATAATATAAAAATCGATTTTACAGTACCAGACTTCTATGCAAATCTCGCTCAGGTAGGGAATATTGTAGCCATACAGACAAATGAATCAGATGTGAAAATGTCTGCGGTAATTAGCGCCATTGAACCTCAGATAAATGTCGAAACCAGGAATATAAAGGTAAGGGCAAGGTTAAAAAGCGGAAAGATTAGTCCCGGAACCTTTTTAAAAGTATTACTCAATAAGGTTGAAGAAGGAATTTTAGTGCCCTCAAATGCTCTCATTCCTGATGCCAGCTCTAACCAGGTCATTATTATTAAAAACAGGAAAGCCGTGTTTGTGAAGGTTGAAACGGGAATAAGAAATGCTGATGCTGTAGTACTTTCCAGCGGTGTAAATTCAGGAGATACTATCGTTGTCAGCGGAGTATTATTCGTTCGGCCCAACGCGTATGTAAAAGTCCGGAATGTAAAGACTCAATCCTTAGCAGCTATTCCTGATTCTAATTTGGTTTCAAAATGAATATCTCTGAATTATCCCTTAAAAGACCTGTCCTGGCAACAGTGATGAGTCTGTTTATTATCCTTTTTGGGGTGATAGGATATTATTTTTTAGGTGTACGTGAGTACCCTGCAATAGATCCACCTGTGATTTCAGTATCAACTTCTTATGTAGGCGCCAGTGCAGATATAATTGAAAGTCAGATTACTGAACCTCTCGAAAAAGCTATTAACGGTATCCCGGGTATCCGTACTATAACATCTTCAAGTTCTGTGGGCAACAGCAACATTTCGGTTGAGTTTAATTTAAGTACCAACCTGGAAACAGCCGCGAATGATGTTCGTGATAAAGTTAGCCAGGCAGTGCGTAATTTACCCCAGGATATTGATGCACCGCCGGTTGTTACAAAATCTGACGCCAATAGTGATTTTATTATAATTATGGCTGTACAAAGCCCAAGTAAAGGATTAATGGAATTGAGCGATTACGCTGAGAATATCCTGCAGAATAAATTTCAGACAATCCCTGAAGTAAGCGCAGTAAATATATTTGGACAAAAACGTCCTGCTATGCGGTTATGGATCGATCCGGATAAAATGAATTCCTTCAATGTAGCATTTAATGACATTTCCAGTGTTCTGGTGAATGAAAACGTAGAATTACCCTCCGGCAAGCTGTATGGAAACAAAACAGAATTAACGATCAATACATTAGGCAGGTTAAGTACAGAACAGGATTTCAAGGATTTAATTATTCGTGAAGATGCACACGGAATTGTCAGGTTGAGCGATGTAGCCAAAGTTGAACTTGGTCCCGAACAATATGAGCAAAGCTGGCGGCTGAACGGAGTCAGTGCAGTAGGAATTGCAATAATTCCACAACCGGGAGCCAATTATATAAACATATCGAATGAGTTTAATAAACGGTTGGAAGGAATAAGAAAATCGCAACAAGGTGGAGATATTATATTCACGACTCTGATTGATAATACAAACAATGTTCGCAAATCATTAACCGAAGTTAAACAAAATCTTCTTATTGCATTATCATTAGTTATTCTGGTAATATTCTTATTTTTCCGGAGCTGGCTTATCGCCCTTCGACCCCTGATAGATATACCGATATCATTGATTTCTACATTTTTCATTATGTATTTATTCGGGTTTTCAATAAATATACTCACCCTTCTGGCTATAGTTCTGGCGACAGGATTGGTTGTAGATGACGGGATTGTGGTGACTGAAAATATATTCAGGAAATTTGAAAGAGGGATGCCAATACGGAAGGCTGCAGTAGAGGGAAGCAAAGAAATATTTTTTGTGGTTCTTTCCACTTCTGTTACACTCGCAATAGTATTTCTACCAGTAGTATTTTTGCAGGGTTTTGTTGGAAGTTTATTTCGTGAATTTGGTATTGTTCTCGCGGGAGCAGTTTTAGTATCATCTTTTGTTTCGCTAACTATCACTCCGGTTTTAAATGTTCTTTTAAACAGGAAAAACGCTCAGCATAGCAGGTTCTATCATAAAACAGAACCTTTCTTTAACAATATGGAAAATAATTATAAGAAAAATTTGGAACGTTTTATAAATAAACGGTGGATCGCATTGTTGATAGTAACTAGTTGTCTTCTGATAATTTTTTTCCTTGGAGGATCATTACAGAGTGAAATTGCCCCGATTGAAGACAAAGGAATGATACGATTCCAGATAACTGGACAGGAGGGAGCAAGCTTTGCGCAAATGACTACTTCTACCCGGGGACTTGAAAACTACCTGATTGATTCTATTCCCGATCGTGATTTTACCTTTTTTGCAATTCCGGGATTCGGCGGTACTGGAGTCAATAGTTCTTCAGGACGCCTGGTTTTGATAAACGCATCCGGGAGAACAAAAAGTCAGAGTGAAATAGCTAATGATTTAACAAAAAAAATCACACGGTTTAACGACATACGTATTTTCCCTGTTGAAGAACAAACTATTGCTGTTGGGTTAGCATCAAGAGGCGCTCTTCCTGTGCAATTTGTAATACAAAATCTGGATTTTGCGAAGTTAAGGGATATCCTTCCTAAGTTTTTAGATGCTGCCAGAAGCGATAAAACATTTCAGAATGTTGATGTTAACCTGAAGTTTAATAAACCGGAAGCTGATCTATATATTGACAGGATAAAAGCCCGTGACCTGGGGCTGACTGTAAAAGACATTAATAATGTTCTCCTGAGCGCTTTCAGCGGAAGACGTCTGGCTTATTTTATTATGAATGGGAAACAATACCAGATAATCGCTCAGGTTAGGCTGAATGACAGGCAGGAACCGGCAGATATCCTGAAGTTATATGTACGGAATAATAAAGGAACCTATATCTCTCTGGCAACTGTTGTTAAAATTGTAACAAATGCGATTCCTCCGGCACTTTTCCATTTTAACCGTTATAAATCTGCCACATTCTCGGCTTCCCTTTCCCCGGGTAAAACAGTCGGTGATGGCGTAAAAGCAATGCAGGCTATAGGCGTTAACTTATTAGACGATAGTTTTCAAACCTCATTAAGTGGTCCGTCACGCGATTATTCGGAAAGTTCTTCAAATACTGCTTTTGCTTTTATCCTTGCATTGGTACTGATCTACCTGGTACTGGCTGCTCAATTTGAAAGTTTCAAAGATCCTTTTACGATCATGCTCACAGTACCCCTTGCAATTGCAGGAGCAATATTAACTCTGTGGATATTCAGACAAACAATAAATATATTTTCAGAGATTGGAATGATAATGCTGATAGGATTGGTAACAAAGAATGGAATACTTATCGTTGAGTTCGCTAACAAGAAAAGAGTGCAGGGGTTACCTACTCGACAGGCTGTAATTGAAGCTGCTACTCAAAGGCTGCGCCCGATCCTTATGACGAGCCTTGCAACATCATTGGGAGCTCTTCCTATAGCTCTGAGCCTGGGCTCTGCAGCTACAAGCAGGATCCCACTTGGAGTTGTTGTAGTTGGTGGTATTATGTTTTCATTAGTTCTTACCTTATTTGTGATACCTTCTGTTTATACATACGTTTCAAGCAAGCACAATGTAAATACTGAGGAGGTTGAAAATGCAACACATTAATCTGTAAATGAAATTCTAAATGAAAAGGGCTTTATTTTATATTTTTTTATTATTTCAATATGTCGCAGGAGCTCAGGTTCCTCTAACTTTAAGGAATGCTATCGATACTGCTCTTCAAAATAATTTTGATATACAGATTGCGAAAAATACTGCTGAGATAAATAAAATCAGTAATACGTATGGAGTAGCCGGTGGATTGCCATCCGTTAATGCAACGGCAGGGGATAATAATTCAGTCTACAACCTGAAACAAAAAACCAGTAGTGGGTTGGATATCACCAAAAACGATGTAAAAAGCAGTTCTTTAAATGCCAGCCTGAATGCCAGCATTGTATTATTTAACGGTTTTAAAATCATAGCCACGAAAAGAAGACTTAGTCTTTTGCAGAATCAGAGCGAACTGCAACTAAATCAACAGATACAAAATATCATAGCTGCAGTTATGGTAACTTATTATGATATTTTAAGACAACAAAGTTACCTGAATATAATACAAAGTTCACGTGATGTCTCTTTAAAGAAATATGATATTATTAGGGAACGAACCAATGTTGGTATGGCTAATGAAGCCGACCTTTTACAGGCTCAGATGGATCTTAATATGTCTGAACAAAACTTAAAAGGACAACAATTAATTATTGAGCAGGAGAAGACAAATTTGCTTCAATTAATGGGCGTTAAGGAATACTTTCCGGTAGTTGTGCATGACACAATTCTGATCGATAATAATATACGTAAAGATTCTATAATTGACTACCTCCAGAATAACCAGCAATATCTTTCAGCAGATCAACAGGTAAAGATAACCGAACAAATTGTTAAAGAACTGAGGGCACAACGATATCCATCCATTCGTCTATCAACCGGTTATAATTTTGTATATAACAGCAGTACTGCCGGATTTAATTTATTCACTCAGAACTATGGCCCATCTGTCGGAGCAACACTGCAAATCCCTATTTTTAACGGGAATATTTACAAGACGCAGCAGGAAGTAGCTTCATATAATGTTAAAAATTCCAGACTGCAAAAAGAAAGTTTACTATCTCTGCTTAAAGCGGATGCATTAAAGACATATCAATCTTATGAAAGCACACTGCAACAACTTGTTTCACAACAAAAGAGCTATGATGATGCAGGCAGATTAGTTAGCATTGTGATAATGAGGTTTCGATTAAATCAGGCGACTATTCTGGATGTAAAAGCAGCTCAGAATAGCTTTGAGGCGGCCGGATATATGTTTATTAACCTGCAGTATGCTGCTAAAATTGCAGAAATTGAGTTAAAAAGACTAATTTACAGACTGGGTTTTGAATAAATAACTGTGAATCTGACTATTTGAGTCCACTCCTGGTAAGCAATGCATCGATTGTGGGTTCTTTACCTCTGAACTTTACATAAAGATCATGAGGTTTTTCAGTTCCTCCTTTTTCAAGAATGTTTTTCCTGAATGCCGCTGCTGTTTCCCTGTTGAATATTCCGGTTTCCGTGAAATAGCTGAAAGCGTCTGCATCAAGAACCTCAGACCATTTATATCCATAATATCCTGAAGCATATCCACCTCCGAATATATGCCCGAATGAAGCGCTCATATTAACACCTTCAATTTTGGGAAACAATTCGGTTTTTGCAATTGCTGCAGATTCAAATTCAGATATAGTAATATGAACAGGATTTGTTATCGTATGCCATGCCATATCGAGAAAGCCGAAGCTCAATTGCCGGTAACACGCGTAGCCCTCATTAAAAGTCGATGCTTCTTTTATTTTGCTGATAATTTCATCAGGGATTTTTTCACCTGTAAGGTAATGTGTAGCCCAGGTATCAAGCCACTCTTTTTCGAAGGCAAAATTTTCCATGAACTGGGAGGGCAGTTCCACGAAATCACGTGAAACATTTGTACCGGATAAACTCTCATAGGTACATTTAGTCAGCATCCCATGCAATGAATGTCCAAATTCATGGAGGAAGGTTGTCAACTCATTAAACGAAAGCAGTGAAGGTCTTGTGTCAGATGATCTTGTAAAGTTGGCAACTATTGAAATCAGTGGTCTTACTTCTTTCCCATTCTCATTCTTCTGATCACGGTAACTTGTCATCCATGCTCCGCCGCTCTTTCCCGGACGAGGATGGTAATCAATGTAGAGAATTGCAAGAAAAGCATCGTCGTGGTCATATACCTCGAAGGTTTTAACTTCGGGATTGTAAACAGGAATTATAATGTTTCGGATAAAGCTTAAACCATAGAGTGAGGTGGCAAGACCCAGAACAGCAGTTTCGACATTATTAAGACTAAAATATGGCTTAAGTATTTCATCGTCAATGTCGTATAGTTTCTTTTTCAGCTTCTCAGAATAAAAAGCCCAGTCGTACCTTTCGATTTTATCTGTAAATCCCTGACTAAGTGCAAAACTCCTGATATGCTCAAAGTCGCGCAATGCAGCAGGTTTTGACGCACGATAAAGTTCTTCCAGAAATATTTCAACTTTTTCCGGTGTATCAGCCATGCGATCCCCTAGTATCATTTCAGCGAAGGTGCTGAATCCAAGCATTCTGGCAATCTCCAGACGAAGATTTGCTATATTCAGCGCGTTTTGGCTGTTGTCAAATTCATTAACTCTGAATGCGCGTGAAGAATATGCTTTTAACATCTTCGAACGAAGATCTCTTCGTTCAGAATATTGCATAAATGGAATATAGCTTGGGAAATGAAGAGTGAATATCCATCCTTTTTTTCCCCTCTTTTCAGCTTCCATTGAAGCCATTTCAATTAAGCTTTCAGGTAACCCTAAAAGATCTTCTCTTTCAATAATATGTAACTCAAAAGAATTTGTTTCTTCAAGTACATTCTCTTCAAATTTAAGAGAAAGTGTTGCCAACTCTTCAGATATCTGCCTGAATCGTTTTCTTTCTTCTTCTTTTAATGCTGCACCGCCCAGAATAAAATTTCTGAATTTTCTCTCAGTAAGGATCTTTTGTTCCGAGTTTAGATTTGAAATTTCTATGGTTTCCGATACAGTTTTTATCCTTTCGAAAAGTTTTTTGTTAAGAGTGATGTCATTTGAGAATCGAGTGAGAAGAGGGGATACTTCCTGTGTAACCTCCTGAAGAGATTTATTTGTTTCAGCGCTGTTCATGTTGAAAAGAAGCGCTGTAATTTTTCCAAGAGTTTCGCCTGATCTGTCAAGCGTTGCGATTGTGTTTTCAAAATCGGGAGCTTCAGGGTTTTCAGTGATTTTTTTTATCTCTTCTGCCGTAATTTTAATCGCTTCTTCAATTGCAGGCTTGAAATGATCTGTCGCGATAAGGTGAAATGGGGGAGTTGCGAAAGGAGTACTCCACTCCTCTAGCAGAGGGTTATTCATTATCTTCATCACTTTCTGCCCCTGCAAATTTTGACGGATAAGCTGTATTTCCTTTTGCTGCAAACCACAGAATCCTGTTCAACATATCGTCATTGCCTGTGTCAACACCATCATATTCAGGGAGCATACTCTTTTTTGCAAAATACAGAGCTTTCCCATTCAGG
>JANYIW010000190.1 GCA_025358645.1 Bacteroidales bacterium | reverse complement strand
TATCTCATTTTTGGGGATGTCAATATATACAAGCAAGCCTTTCCATCCTGCAATTGAAGCTCCCGGTCCGATGATTAAATTAATATCAGCCTCAGGATCAGGAGATAATTCTTTTAAACGAGGGAGATCAAAAAAATCATCAAGATTTAAAGATGTGCGTTTTCCGAATAGTGGATCATCTCCCCCTGTAAATGGAGAAACCATCTCATCAATAATATCCGGATGCTTCAGATAATCTGAGGTGTTTTTCCATGAAGTTTTTTTACACCGTTTTTTCAAATATTCATCTAAATTTTCACGGAACTGATAATAAAAAACTCCTTCATAACCATCAAAAATCACAATACTGTACTTCGAAATGACTTCTGCCAGAGAATTAAATCCTTCATACATCCGGTCATCTTCCAGTTTGAATGCAGGATAAATATCGTAACTACCCTCAATATGATAAGGTTTCACATTGGGTAGAAGGTATTGATCTGTTTTTCTCCAGACCTTATTTAAGACTCTCTTTTTCAAAATAGCTGATTTAATCTCTCTTGCTAAAGTAACTATTCTACCATAATCTGTTATTTAAATCCGGGATGTTTTTTCCTTTTATAAGAATTTTTAATTTTGTATTATTACACTCGGGTTAGCAACTACCAACATAAGAAATTAAAACAATTCACGATGAGAAGAGCCTTTTTTTCCCTTTCACTCATATTTTATTTTACGATCATTATCGCTCAGCCTAAAAAACGGGCAGACAGCTTCTTTGGAATTCATTTCGATTTTCATGCCACCCGGAATAATAAGGAAATTGGAAAAACCTTTGATGCAGCTACCATTGATTCATTTCTGACAATAGTTAAACCTGACTTTGTACAAGTAGATTGCAAGGGTCATCCCGGATATTCCAGCTATCCGACAAAAGTCGGAAATCAGGCAGGAGGATATACAAAAGATATCCTGAAGATCTGGCGTGAAGAAACTGCCAGATACAATGTGGCATTATATGTTCATTATTCGGGAATAATGGACGGAAAAGCTATTGGTGATCATCCTGAGTGGGCCCGTATTCTTCCCGACGGGAAACCCGATAATGACAGAGCCTCATATTATGGCCAGTATTCTGATAAGTTGCTCATTCCTCAGCTAAAGGAAATCTCGGATTATGGTGTGAACGGGGCCTGGATAGATGGTGAATGCTGGGCAACATATCCTGACTATTCCCCTGAATTGCTGGAAAAATTTCATAGTGAGACCGGCTTTACCAATGTGCCAAAGTCACCAGCCGACCCGGGGTACAAAGAGTTTATTGAGTTTAACCGGACTTCATTCCGCCGGTACCTTCGTAAATATACAGATGCCATTCATGAATATAATCCTGATTTTCAAATAACCAGCAACTGGTCTTATTCTTCAATGATGCCTGATCCGGTGGATGTTAATGTTGATTATTTATCTGGTGATGTAGCAGGACAAAACTGTGTATATAATGCTGCATTTCAGGCCAGATGCCTTTCTCTCCAGGGGAAACCATGGGATTTAATGTCATGGGGGTTCACTTATGATTTTGCAGTTGGAATGGCAGGACCAAAATCTCTTATTCAGCTGGAACAGGAGGCAGCGGAGGTAATTGCAATGGGAGGAGGTTATCAGTCTTACTTCACTCAAAACGGAGATGGTTCCATAAAACCATGGTATTTCAATTTAATGGGTGATCTGGGAAAATTCTGCCGGGCACGTGAGACTTTCTGCAAGGGTGCAGAAGCTATTCCACAGATCGCCCTCTGGTACTCTACCCACAGTGAAAGGAATCTGACCAACCAGATTTATGGATGGAACGTAAGGCATCTCGAATGTGACCTTTCCATGCTGCTTGATGGACAAAACAATGTTGAAATACTGATGGATCATCAGCTGAAAAAGAAAATGGAACAGTATCCCCTGGTTATCTTACCTGAATGGACTAACCTCGACCCGGAACTGAAGAAACAGGCTCTCAATTATGTTCAAAATGGAGGTAATCTGATCGTGATCGGTGCAATGGCTGTTAAAGAATTTGAACCTCAGATGGGAGTAATTTTTGGTGACAGCATAATGAAGGGTAATTTCTATCTTGGATTTAACAATCAACTATCAGCTATCAAATCTTCATTTCAGAATGTCAGACCAAAAAAGGGAACAGAAATGATAGGAGGGGTGTATAAAACAGATGATTTTCATTTTCCTGCCGGATATCCTGTTGCAACAATTGCTGCACTTGGAAAAGGCAAGATAGCCGGATTTTACATGGATATGGGAAATGCATATTATACCTATCAGGCTTCCGGATATTCAAAAATAATGAATGAAGTGATCCGGAAAATGTTGCCTGATCCGATTGCACAGGTAAAGGGTTCAGATTATGTTCACACGGCAATCAATAAAAAAGACGGGAAATGGTTTGTACATATCATAAACACAGCAGGAAGCCATTTTAATTCAAAAGTTTATGAGTATGACAATATTCCTGCAACCGGAGAACTCAAACTCGAACTAACCGCTGATAAACCTGTAAAGAAAGTTATACTGCAGCCTGAAGGGAAGGAACTTAAGATTGTGAGTAAAAACGGGAAAGTTTTTATTACTGTTCCCTCCGTAACCGTTCATTCTATTGTTCAGGTAGAATTTTGATATACTTGTTGTACATTCTGAAATGTAAAAATCATTTAGCCCGGCCATCAGGCGGACGTGCGTGTTCGCACTCTATTTATTTTTTATTACTGCAACAAACCCCCCGTTCCTGGCCATCGTAACTTTATAAGTCCCCGGTGATTCAATTGACATGATGGTTTTCTTTAACTCTTTCGGTTCCTTATCAGAATTTTTGGTATCGTTCCATGACTCGACTTCATACTTTCCTGCAGGCAAAAAGGAGAGGTTCA
>JANYIW010000148.1 GCA_025358645.1 Bacteroidales bacterium | reverse complement strand
AAACAGACACGTACACTACTCCTTTTTCGGGACTGAATTTGATGGCATTGCTTACTAAATTGCGGATAATAATTTTCAGAAAATTGGCATCGGTGTCAAATTGTAAATCCGTTGAACAGTCCACCTTAAGAAATAAATTTTTTTCACTGATATGGAGCTTATAGATTTCGAGAATTTCATCCAGTAATTTTCTTATCATAACGGTTTCAATGGAAAGTTCAAAATACTCCATCTGGCTCTTTGACCAAACCAATAAATCTTCCATCACTTCCGCCATGTTTTCTGCTGAATTAAGAAGAAGTTCACTGTGTTTTTTCCGGGTATCTTCATCAAGCATTCCAGGATTATTTTTTTGTAAACTTAAAAATTGAAATAAACTGATCACCGGGCTCCTTAAATCATGACTGATAATGCTAAAAAGCTTTGTTTTGGATTGGTTGGCTTCATTGAGCTTTTTATTCATAACGATTATTTCTTCATTTTTCCGGCCTAACGCTATGTTTGCCTTCTGCTTTATGTTGTAACTTCTCCATAGCAGCCCGGCTATAAGCAATATGGTAGCCATGCCTGCAAATAAAAAGTATTGCTTTTGCTGCTGGTTTTTGAGTTTGAGAGTTTGGATTTTGTTTTTTACATTCAGTAATGAAATTTCATTTTGCTTTTGCTCGTTCTGATATTTTGCCTCCATCTCAGCAATATTTTTATTGATAGTTTCGATTGTAATGGAGTCTTGATAGGTATTGTAAATTTCCTGGTATTGGTAGGCCTTGTAATAATTACCAAGCGCTGCTTCGGTTCTGGCCAAATTTCTACAAATTTCTACAAAAAGTATTTTTCTCTCATTGTCCAGCGCTAAATCATGAGCCTTTTCGTAGAAATAGGCTGCTTTTTCGAATTTTTTTTGCTCATAATTTATATTGCCCAAATCCATTAAGGCCTCTATGGAAATTGGTGCGTAGTGGTTTTTTTGTCCATCATTTAATGCTGAAGTAAGATATGGTTCCGCCTGTGAGAACTGTTTACTCTTTATATATGTCTCGCCCAAATGCAATGTTGCGTAAGCTAAAGATTCCTTAGCATCGTATTTTTTAGCAATTTTTATTGCATTCAAGTGACAAATAATAGCAGAATCCAGCTTTCCCAATTTTGAGTAAGCCAGCCCCAAATCATCATTACATTCACTTGCTCTCAATTCGGTACCCTGGTTCAAATAAAGAACTCTTGCCTTTCGGTAATAAGATACGCTTATATCATACATGTTAAGCTTGGAGTAAGCATTACCCAATATGTGCCAGAGCACTGCAATATCACTTGAATCTTTCAGATGCCCGTAGATATGCAATGCCTTAAAAAAATAACTTAACGATTCATTATATTTAAGCTGCCGGTAATATGCATATCCTATGTTATTGAGTAGTGTAGCCTTTTCCCAACTCAAGCTGTCCAATTTTCCACTTTCATTTTTGAGACTCTGCATGAGTGGCACAATTGAATCAGTTCTGCTCTGCGTATGATAAATGTTCAATAACTCAAATTCCGAACGAACAAGATATTTGGTGTGATGAATCTTACGAGCCAGTTTCTCAGCATATTTCAGATAAAACAGGGCGCTGTCAACATTGGACACTGCATAAGCTACTCCGGTAAAATAATAATATTCTACTAAAGAAGTATCGATCCCTGCTTTCTGAGCTATTTTTATGCCAATTCTCATGGCTTCTATAGCATCACTGAATTTTTCCTGTCTTCCGCAACTTTTAACATATTTGGATATAGCCTGGAGTTTATCTTTCACATCCGGATAGTTGTTCAAATCGGGTATCTGAGAATGCAGAGGACAAAAAAATAAGCTAAAAACAAGACCCAAAAATTTGTATTTTATCATACAGTACTGTAACAAATAAGTGACTAAAGTTTAGAGTGCCTAGAGTGCCTAGAGTGCCTAAAGTTAAAAAATCAAGTGTTATTAACAATTTTCTTTGCCGGATTAACATTTTTAGGGTTTATTAATTTGATATTTTTTATAATTGAGTATCGATATTCGAGAAGGAGATTCTTCGCTTCGCTCGGAATGACATCGCTGTTGAGGAGCATAGAGGGTGAAGAAGTGGCGATTCGCAGATGTAACTTTACAAAATGATAACAGGTGTCGCGAATCACCACTTCTTCACCCCAGTAACCACCTAAATTCCATGTCATTCCGAGCGAAGCGAGGAATCTCCTTATCCCATTATGGTACTCATTAGCAGCAGCAGCAGCAGCATTGAAGTGAAGCGAGGAATCGCCTGATCACATTCACTGATGCCATCAGGAAATCGTGTTATTCAGAACGAAGTGAAGAACCTGGCAGAATACGAGCTCATCGTAGGTATTCATATCCTTATAGACAGTAATTATTATTAGTCTGATAGTGGCCGTTTAATATTGATAATGTCATACCTCAATTAAAAATGTGTATAGAGAGTAGGGGGAAACAGGAAAGGGGGTCATTTGAAAAAAATATGTACTTTAATATTAGTATTATGCTACCAATAAAATTTTGTTTTAACTAATTATTATTGATTGCCGACACTCATTTTTTTATAAATCGTACATATATCAACAAAAATAATTATTTGGCTTGATAATTAAGCGATTACGTTCTTTGATATAACTTTAAGTGTAGTCGCCGCTTATAAAAGAAACTGATTCATTCTATTATTATTAACTTTAGGCACTTTAGGCACTGCTTAGTTATACAGTACTTAATAGGAAATCAAATATTTATTTACATCTCGCCGAAATGTTTTGCCCACCGGGAGTTTCCTCTCATTAATTACCAGTTCATTGTCCTTTACCTTACTGATTTTATCAACAGCTACCGCAAAGCTTCTATGAATTCGCAAAAATTTATTTTCCGGAAGTTTTTCAATTAAATTTTTCAGGCTATGCAGTATCAAATACCTTTTTTCGCGGGTAATTATTTTTGTGTAGTCGCCCAACGCTTCGAGATATAAAATTTCATTGATTTTTAGCTGAATAATGGATGTCCCCTCTTTAATCAATAATTGATTGTTTTCAAAACTAATATCATATAAGACAGCTTTTTCTTTAATTTCAAGATATTCTTTTGCCCTTTGAACCGCTTGTTCAAAACGTTCAAATTTGAGTGGTTTCACAATAAAATCAAGGGCATGTGCCTCAAAACCATCCAGTGCAAATTCAGGATGAGCGGTTATGAAAATGCACAAAGGAGCAGACGGCAATAATTTATAAAAATCTAACCCGTTTATCAATGGTAAATCAATATCCATAAGCAAAACATGAATACCGCCATTGTTTATAAAACCTGCAGCATCCAGTGCATTAGAAAAACTTCCGTCAAGTTTTAGAAATGGAATTTGATTTACGAAGCTTTCAGTTGTTATCCGGTCAAGTTCATCATCTTCAATAATGGCACAATGGATCACGAACATAATAAGCTATTTTAGTATATACTAATTCTACACTTTGAAAATGGTTACTTCAGGGCATCTCTGAATACTACTTTTTTGATGCCGTTTCCAATATAAATATATTAAATGGTTTTCGAAAAACCTAATTTTGCTCTCCATGTTAATTTATTTAATTATCTATCAGGTACTTACAAAAGTATGTCTTTCGTCTATGAGCATAACAACTGATATTGTAAGTGAGGTTCACCCTGTGAAATGATGCCTATTAATCAAATGAACTATTTACGCGAAAACAATGTTGATATCATAAAGACAAACATTTGAACATTTTGTTTTACATTTGATATCGAAATAAAACATTTTACTTTATACTTCATTACCATGGCAACAAATGACAACTCATCTGAGGATTCCCACCTAAACAAAGCCCTTGCACACCTTACTTCAGTTCTGGTAGCCGGAGAAACCCTTGAAGCATGGGCAATCCAACGAAGACTATTTGCCCTCACTAACAGACGAATTCTTATTGCCGCAACATCGGGACGATTCATTAAAATTAAAAGGGGATTATTTGGCGGATTTGATATGGCTGATTTTCGTTGGCAGGATCTTGGTGATGCCAAAATAAAAGTAGGAATATTCGGAGCGGATATTTTTATGAAAATATTTGGTTCTACCGACCTGGCGATTTCTAAAGATTCAAATCAGGATTTAGTTTTACCGGGTTTCAGAAAAGATCAGGCTGAAAAGGTTTATCGTCTGGCGCAGGCTCAGGACCAATCGTGGCGTGAAAAAAGGCGTATACGTGAGCTCGAAGAATTAAGAGCAAAATCAGGTGGTATAACGATTGGCACTAACATGGGAAGTCAGCAAACAGGAAATACTTCTGAAGATGCTGCTTCAAAATTGCAGCAAGCCAAACAGATGCTCGATAATAAGCTTATTACGGATTCGGAATTTGAGTCTATCAAAGCAAAGATTATAAGCGGGCTATAAACATCTATACAATCATAAACATGAAAATCATTCTTACAGGAGTCTTTCTCCTTATAGCATTAGCGTGCTTCTCTCAAAAACCGGATTCTGTCAAATCAGAAAGATGGGAAAGTATTTACAGGGCCAGCGCAACAAAAATTAATGACCTGGTTAATACAAAACTCGATGTAAGTTTCGATTTTTCCAAATCGTGGATGTATGGTAAAGCCTGGATTACTCTTCATCCTCATTTTTACCCTACAGATTCATTAACACTCGATACAAAGAGCATGAATATAAATGAGGTGTCCTTGGTGAAAGCCGGTAAAAGATATCCTCTTAAGTTTAGGTATGATAGCTTAAACCTTTATATTACTTTGGATAAAACATACAAAACTGATCAAAATTATACGGTTTATATTGATTATACAGCTAAACCAAACGACATAAAAAGAAAAGGCAGCGCGGCAATATCAGGCGGTAAAGGACTGTATTTTATTAACCCCCTGGGTAAGGATAAAAAGAAACCAACTCAGATTTGGACACAGGGGGAAACTGAATCTAACTCCGGTTGGTTTCCTACAATCGACAAGCCGAATCAGAAAACAACAGATGAGATCAGCATGACAGTTCCTGATAAATACCAGACACTTTCAAATGGCATTTTGGTAAGCTCCCGAAAAAATATCAACGGAACACGCACGGATACCTGGAAGATGAATCTGCCTCATGCTCCTTACCTTATTATGATGGCTGTAGGAGAATATTCCATAATAAAGGATAACTATAAAGGCAAGGAAGTGAGTTATTATGTTGAAAAAGAATACGCTCCTGTTGCCAGGAAGATATTTGGATTTACTCCTGAGATGATCGGTTATTATTCCCGGATAACAGGTGTGGATTATCCCTGGCCGAAATATGCACAGATAGTGGCCCGGGACTATATAAGCGGAGCCATGGAAAACACCACCGCCACGCTACATGGAGAATCAGCACAGCAGAACACCAGGCAGCTGATTGATGATAACCGATGGGAGGATATAATTGCCCATGAACTGTTTCACATGTGGTTCGGGGATTATGTTACATGCAAGAGCTGGAGCAATATTACTGTGAATGAATCATTTGCAGATTTAAGTGAAATAATGTGGAAAGAGTATAAACATGGTAAAGACGCTGCTGATGAACATGGCTTTAACAGTATGCAGAACTACTTGCGTGGCGGAAACGATAAGAAAGATCTGGTTCGTTTTTATTATAATGATCGTGAAGATTTATTCGATCTTGTCAGCTACCAGAAAGGCGGGCGTATTCTGAACATGTTAAGGAATTTTGTTGGAGACAGTGCCTTCTTCAAATCACTCAACCTTTACCTTAAAACAAAAAAATTCGGCTCTGCTGAAGCTCACGATCTCAGACTTGCTTTCGAAGATGTTACAGGTCAGGACCTTAATTGGTTCTGGAACCAATGGTATTTTGGCAGTGGACATCCAAAACTTGATATTAATTATGATTATGATACAACAGGTAAGACTGCCAGGGTATTTATTAAGCAGACTCAATCGGGAAAGATATTTAAGCTGCCATTCGCAATTGATGTTTATCAGGGTTCGGAAAAGAAGCGTTATAAAGTCTGGGCAGAACATCAGGCTGATACATTTACTTTCCAAACTGTTTCCAAACCCAACCTGATTAATGTCGATGGAGATAAAATACTTCTGGGTGAAAAAACCGAGCACAAAACTCTGGATAATTATATCTTTCAATACACCAATGCCGGATTGTATCTTGACAGGAGGGAGGCTATTGATTTTGCTGCAAGGAACCAGACTGATGATCAGAAAGCATTGGACTTCATGAAAATTGCTTTGAAAGATAAGTATTACGGATTGCGGCTATATACACTTCAAAAGTTGAATTTAATGAATGACTCCGTGAAGAACTTATTCGAACCTCTTTTATCTGAAATGGCGCAGAATGATCCTAAATCATTGGTAAGAGCAGGCGCCATCGGGGCTTTGGGAAAATTTAAAAAGGAGGTTTATAAACCATTATTCATTAAAGCAATTAATGATTCATCATACTCTATAGCAGGTAGCGCACTTACTGCGCTTGCAGCAATCGACACAGCGACAGCCCTGGAAAAAGCAAAGTCTCTTTCCAACCAACACGTCAGGGGTGAACTTGGAGATGCAGTAACTAATGTATTATTCAGTTATTCCGGTGAAAATGATTTTGATACTCTGGCTGCACGATTTGATATGCTGCCGTTCGGGAGTGAGAAGTTCATGGTGCTCCAACCTTTTGCCAACCTTTTGGAACGAACCAAAAATACTGTCAGTTTTATGAAAGGAATTGACATGATAGTCAGGTTTCGCGATACTATTCCAAAGCAGTATCGCCAACAGATTGATCCTTATCTCAATGGCCTGATTTTAAATGGCATAGCCATAAGCAAGCAGTCAAAAGGGATGACTGATCAGGCGGATTATGTAAAATCTAAGCTGCCAGGCAAAACAAAAGCTCCTGAAGTTTCAATTCTTCCGGATGAAACACTGCAGAAGTACACCGGTGAATATGACTTTGAAGGAACAATGGTTAAAGTAACCCTTAAAGATGATAAAACACTTAAACTGGCTATTCCCGAACAACCCGATATGGAATTAGTCCCCATTTCCAAAGGTAAATTTACAATTAAATACATGGAAGGTTATTCCATAGAATTTACTGCTAATGACAAGGGAGATATAACCGAACTTATATTCAAATCACCTGATGAGGAGATAAAAGCGCCTAAGAAAAAGTAACATTAAATTAATAAAAATCAACCACCTCCCCCCTTCGGGGCATAGCCGTCAACTTAAGCGCTGGGGATGAATGAGAAACTGCGTAAAAAAGTTTCCCCTCCTTTTGAAGGAGGGGTGGTCGGGAAGATTGATTATCTTATGTATACAGTATTTTATTTCCCGTCCCGATTGCTATCGGGAGGGGTGGTTGATTCATTGATTTCTTCTTCCCTTTATTGACATGAAAAACTAAAACCTCTTTAACAGGAAAAGCCTTAAATTCTTCAGATCATTACTTAGGAACAAGTCCATTTCTACTGAGTTTGAATAAACACATCAACCACCCCGGCCGGTATCAGGATTTGTATCATATTTTAAAAGTGGTCCGGCCACCCCTCCTTCAAAAGGAGGGGAAATGTATCGGATATATATTTAATACTTTACATTCTGTTTTGTACTAAACTCTCTCACTATTTTACTATATTTAACACCTTAGCTTGACGGCTATGCCCTTCGGGGTACTCCTCCTTCAAAAGGAGGAGAGAATTAGAGATTTTATTAAGATAACGAACATTTATATCTTCACGAACACCTTATTCTTATACATCCAGTAGCACATATACCACAGTGTAGCCCATATACCCAGACTGGTAATTATTTCGACTGTCTTTTCACCACCGCATGCAAATAACAGACTGCTGAAAGGAGCGGTAATTCTGTGAAGGAAACCTGCACCCCCAATAGAAAAGAAGAGATAAATAAAAATGCTATTCATTCCGACTATAATAAACATTCTGGATCCTGAAATGAATTTTTTTCTTACATCAATCAGCCAGTAACAGAAACAAAGTACAAGAATAGCCCATCCTCCGCTTGCGAATACGAATGCGGATGTTGCGATCTTTTTAATAATAGGAGTTATATTTAACCCATCAAGGCTATATCCGATAAGTAACGCTGATACGCCTGCTATAAGCAAGAATTGGATTTTTTTCTCCGCCGGTTTATCACTCATCAGAAGTTTACCGCAGAGAACTCCCCAAACCGTATGCGAAGTAGTTGAAACAAAATTTAATGTTGCCCATTCACTTGCCTTGTCGACACCTTCGATCTTATTATTAAACCATGCTCCCAGATTCTCATAATTCACCCATGGGTGGTTAAATCCATCTAAAGGGAAAAAACGATAAGCCAGATCCATAAGTAAAAGAATGGCAAAAGTGAAAATCAATTGAAATTTGAAACTCTTGTTTCTGATCAGGAACGCAACAATATATGTAACTGAAAGCTGTGCCAGAACATTCTGAAAGCGGAAGACAAGTTTCCCGGCATCAGTAAAATAGAGTGCCCAACCCAGAAATAACAAAAGGAATGAACGTTTAATTGCATGCCGGGTAATAGTTTTTATGGTATCACCCTTTTTCAATCTGTTGGCAACAGCAAAAGGAATTGCAACCCCGACTATAAACATAAAAAATGGCTGTATCAGATCCCAGAAATGTAATCCATGCCATTCGTGGTGACTGAGCTGAGTACCAAGAAAATGTACAATACCTATATCAGATTTCTCCAGATGACCATATAGTTCTGTCGCTTCTCCTGCCAAAAGAAACATAGTAAAACCCCGAAAGAAATCTATTGATGTTACCCTGACTGGGACAGGAGAATTCAATGATTGAGTAATTGCATCCATTTTTTTTATTCAATTGGTTCTCATCTCGAATCTTGAAATATATGATTTTTTCTTCGAAAAAATCTGACCCAGGTTAAATTTATTAATATTATCTTCTGGCGAGTCTGTATCTAATTCGCCATCCATTGAATTTAAATATTATTAACCTGAAATGGATTGTATAATAAATGACGCAAAGGTTATTTTGAAGGCACTTTTAATCCGGCTTCTTTGGCTTCACTAATACCTATTGCAACTGCCTGTTTTCTGCTCTTTACTTTACCGCCTTTCCCATTCTTGCCTGATTTTAAAGTACCTGCTTTGAATTCATGCATTACGGTCTCAATTTTTTCCTGAGCTTTTTTTGAATATTTTGTTATATCATTCTATTTAATTGATGCTGAGTCAAAGTTATTTTATCATTGAGAAGCTAGTGTTACAGAATTATTGTAAAAATTTGTATAATTCCTGTGTTTGACTTATAAATGAAGATAAAAATACCGTTTAACTGCTGTGAGTTAAACGGTATCTCTGACGGAAGTTAATGATTAAAGTGAGGCAATAATCTTATCCAATTCATCTTTTGATTTTCCAAGCTTGGTTTGGAGTCGCCCCATCATCTCATCTTCTTTACCTTCCTTAAACATAAGGTCATTGTCTGTCAGTACTGCAAATTTCTTTTTGAGTTTGCCTTTCAACTCATTCAAGTTGCCTTTAACTTTTAATGTATTCATTTCTTTAAATTTTTAAATGTTTATTAATCATAACAAAAATGCATCTCATTATCCTGAAAACTATTATATTGTATATTAAGATTTTTATATCATTTTCTTTTGAACCTTGTAATGCTATTTTTCATTGTTAACTGCTTCCCCGGATAATTCTGATAAGAACTGCTATAAGTGCTATAACAAGCAGAATATGAATAAGTGCGCCGGCACTATATGCAAAAAAACCGATGACCCACAAAATAACAAGAATCACAGCGATAATATAAAGTAGATTGTTCATTGTGTTTAGTATTTTACAATACAAAGTTGCGTATGCTTTGGATAAAAAGCATTACATCCTAACGGGAATATTTTACATAATTTCAATGCTGGGAAAGGCATTAATTGTAAGGATTAAAAATTACTCAGGAAGAAAAAAAGTAAATACAGACCCGATATCCGGTTTGCCCTCTGCTGTAATAAAGCCATTATGGTTTTCTACAATTTTTTTGCAAATTGAGAGACCAATTCCTGAACCCGGGTATTCTGTTTTATTATGTAACCGGTGAAAGAGAAGAAAAATGCTTTCTGCATATTTTTGTTCGAATCCTAATCCATTATCGGTAATTGAAATCTTATAATATCTTGTTTGATTATTCATTTCTAAAGCCGGATAACCATTAGGCATTACAATCTCGCAATCAATTCTGATAACAGGCGCAATACCGGGTTTGCAATATTTTAATGAATTACTGATCAGGTTTGTGAATAATTGAAGAATCTGAAATGGTATGACATTTATTACTGGTAATTGAACTGTGGTAAAAGCAGCATTTTTTTCTTCAATTTCCTGTGACAATTCCTGCAACGCATTTTCTAGTAAAAGATTTAAATCAGTAGTCTCAAAAACTTTTTCAGCTTTATAGGTTCGTGAAAAGAGCAGCAAATCATCAATGAGAGTTCGCATCTGGTTTACCGATGTTAGAATTTTTTCAAAATATTCCATACCCGCCTCCGACATGGTTAAGGATTCTTTTTCTGAAATACGCGAAATAAATGTTTGAATTTTACGTAATGGCTCCTGTAAATCATGGCTGGCAACACGATTAAACGATTCTAATTCACTGATGCTTTGCTCCAATTCACGATTTTTTTCTTCTAACTTTATATTAATAAGGTGCATTTGAGTAATGTCTTTAATTATTCCTATATGCGTTTTACTCTTATTATTATCATCGGATATAAATTTACCAATCGATCTAAAATATCGTAGTTCACCATCTTTACGTATGATTCTATAAAACCTGGCATAAGTTTTGCTTTCCTGTATCGCTTTTTCTGCACCTGTCTTAACAATATTCCTGTCGTCGGGATGAACAAATTGTAAGAAATTTTCAATAGTTGGTTCAAAGGATTGTGGCTCGCAACCCAGCAATCTATATAAATTGTCAGAATAAGAAATTGAATTGGAGTCCATATCCCATAGAGTAATGCAAAATTCTCCTATAACTTCTGCATGTTTAATAGATTCTGTTTTTATCAATAACTCTTCATTTGATTTTTTTAAAACAAACAAATCATTATTGATTTTTATAAACGAGACAATGAAAATCACCAGAGAGAAAAACAAAATTATGAATGTTATAATAGGTGTAAAATATAGCTCGTGTGAATATTTTTCCTGATGATCTTTAAAATAACCGGTTTCCAATTCATTCATTATGTCGATTTGAAAACGAATTTTGTTCATTATATTTTCACCTCTGTACATATTTTTCTCCAACTGGTCTTTATTTACAGGTAAAACAGAAGCAGTTTTAAGAGAGATATCCAGATAATTAAATCGTAAATTTATTAAATGAACCAGCGAATCTAAATTAGCCTGCTGTTTCTGATGGTCAGCTGTCAGGTGTTTTAATACAATAAATGACCGTTGTACGCTTGCATGGGCAGAATAATAGGGATGAAGAAACGCACTGTCTCCGGTAATAATAAAGCCACGTTGTCCGGTTTCGGCGTCTTTCACATTGGACAGAAGCTTTTCTAACTGAATCTGAATATTATATGATTTATTCAATAATTCCGGTGATTCTGAGAGAGCTGTAGAATGTTTGTAAGAGACACCGGAAATAAAAATTAATATAAACACCGATATTACAAAAATGCTCTTAAGAATATAGGATGATCGGATTATGGTTCTAAGATTCATTTACAGAAGAATTTCGATTAAATACTCAATAGAAAATTCTCTCTGATTAATCCCGATGTGTGATATTGCCAGTTTATGGTGATTACTTCTTCAAGCACTTTCCTTAAAGTCCTGAAATCACTTGGTTTTTTTATATAAATATTAGCTCCCTGTACGAATGTTTCTTCAATGTCCTCTTCAGAGGCTGATGTGGAATAAATAGCGACAGGAATATTTTTTAAATGTTCAATATTTTTTATTTCCAGCAAACAATCCATTCCTGATTTGAGCGGCATATTTAAGTCAAGAAAAAGGATATGAGGCAATTGTGTACTTTTTTGGGTAAGATACTTCATTAATTCAACCCCGTTATTCACAAGGTTAACGCTGGTTTTTATCTTAATTTCGTCAAATGCTTCTTTGAAGAAAAGACGATCATCCTCGTCATCATCAGCAAGCAATACACGTACTGGTTCATTTTGCATTTTGGAATATATTCAAATTGATTACGCATTATTTTAATCCAACATCTGACTTTGTGTTTTGTTTACTTCCATTCATAGCGGCATTTCGTCTTTTATTAATAATCCGATGAAAAGTAGTAGGAGTAAGCCCGGTAATATTTTTAAATTGAGTACAAAAATGGGCGACACTGCTATAATTGAGTTCCCAACCAATTTCTGTAATTGTTAAATCATCCATAATTATTAACTGCTTAGCTCGTTCGATTTTTTGAATGATAATAAAATTTTCAATCGAAGTGTAAGTAACTTCTGAAAAAAGAGCCGAAATATAGCCATAACTGTGATCAACCTTTTCAGCCAGATAAGTAGATATTTTAAATATAGGAAGTTTTTTTTCCGTGTATACCATTTCAATAATTGCATCTTTTATCTTTTGAATAAGAACGCTTTTAGGAGCATCAAGGATTTCAATCCCATAGTTGTTAAGGAAGGTATTCATTTGAATAAGTCTGTTACTCGTAATAGGTTCGTTGATTTCCACTTCATTAAAACCAGGTATAGAATAGTCCAATTTTAGCTTATCCAACTGTTGCTGTAATATTATTTTACAGGCTGTTTGCATGTCATATTTAATGAAAAGTCTCATAACAGTCTGTATAATATCAATTTAACATAAAATTTAATCAGAGGCGACACTAACATATAATACCACAGTATTTATTGCATTAATTCTGAACCTCCGAAGCAGAAGAAAAACATCCGGATTGATATTTTTGTTCAGTGACTGCCAATAAAAAATATTTATTTAAGCTTGCAGCACTGACAAACGGATTGATATCCGGCTTCAGAGAGCAGATATTATCTTTGACCAGTGTTAAAATTCATTTTGTATTGTATTCAATAATTTCCTAAATTTATACCAGTCCGCGGATAAATCTTAAACCCCATGTGTAAGAACCAAATCAATCCAATTCATTGCATCATTCCACCTTACATGCTCAAAAAGCTTATGGAATCGGGCAATAAAAAAATTGCCGACATGGCAATAAATACCAATTTCAGAAACTACAGGTTCAGAAACGACAGGATTTTTTTCCATAATGCAAGCCTTAAGGAGAAAAGAATTCTCGGCCTGATTTCAAAACAAGTTGGAAAGGAGCTTTTGCAGATGGAAGTATATGACTGCAAACAAAAAACTGATCTTGCCGGCGCAATATTACTGTGGGATTCAAAGAACAACCAGAAAATCACTTCTCTGGCAGGAAAAAATGTGATAAAAGGGGGTAAAGCATCCTGGGATTTTTACTCGCAGCTTTTTGGCAGGAACTCCATTGACAACAAGGGGCTACTCATCAAACAGTATGTGCATTTTGACAAGGGCATGGATAATGCTTACTGGGATGGCAGACGAATGGTTTATGGCGACGGTGACGGAACAGTCTTTACCAGCTTCACCAGCGATATTGACATTATCGGTCATGAGCTTACACATGGTGTTATGGAAAATGAAGCCAACCTTGATTATGAAAATCAGGCCGGGGCTTTGAATGAATCCTTTTCAGACATCTTTGGTATAATGATAAAACAAAGATTTAACAATCAGGATGTTAAAAAATCAAACTGGCTGATTGGAGAAAGGGTGATGATAGGACCAAAATATGCATTACGGAGCATGAAAGCGCCAGGGACTGCATATTTAAATCATCCGGAGTTAGGAAATGACCCTCAACCTGCCACAATGGATAAATATCAAAATCTTCCGAATACATCCGCGGGCGATTGGGGAGGTGTACATATTAACTCAGGGATCCCTAATTTTGCTTTTTATGTCGCCGCTTACAATATGGGAGGTTACGCCTGGGATACAACAGGACGAATCTGGTATGCTGTATTAACTGATGTTAAATTAACACAGAATGCTAAATTTGCAGATGTAAAAAACCTCACTATTGTTAATGCAGAGAAGATTTATGGCATAAATAGTCCCGAGGTAAAAGCTGTAAAGCAGGGTTGGGCGGAAGCAAAAGTTTAACAGACACTGATGAAAGTAAAACTAATACGTACCGGCGGATTTATTCCGGTTACAAAAGCTGCAGAAACTGAAGTAAATCTTACTGATAAGGAGTTGGTAAGACTACTTGAAGTTATTCAGCAGGATCCAAAAGCTCATCGGATAAAGGACGGAAACTATTATGAGCTGAACGCTGGCAAATATAGTTCACCCGTTGATCTGGAAAAAGTACCGCACGAATATAAGGCTCTTTTCAGTAAATTGAAAAACGACCTGAAGATCATAAAGTAGTGGGATGGAGCCGGATTTTAGGTTTTGCTCACATTGCCCACTCCAAACTCTAGTCACTCATTAGTTTCAAGCATTTTTATTTAATTTTTTATTTTAAGCCGAAAATAGCCGGAAATGCAAATATTACAAACAATACCCAGAATACATAAACCGGCAAGTATTTTGAGATCGTAACCTCCACTGTTTCAAGCTCAGAATTTTTGAAGTTAATCTTAAAAAGATCTATAGTAATCAGAATCAGGTTAATAAAAATCAAAATGTTAGAGCCCAGAATTGCCAATCTGTTTGGAGTTAAACCATACTCACTCAATCGATAAAAAATCGCTGACAAGGCAATCAGGTTAACAATAAGTGTAACTATTGAAAGGATAAATAAAACCAGCTCATTGAACTTTTGCTTCCTGTTTATTGAAGTCCCGGAAACTGAAAAGACAATAATAGCCATTACACCTAGCAGCATTATATTAAATATCAATAAGAAATTTCTGTCGTTGTAGGGATCTTTTCCTGATACAGCTATAGCTATAAGGTAAATTATTAATGTAACAAGTACCAGCGGGCTGAAAATATTTGCGATTATCGGCGCTATTTTATTAGTAAGTGTTGTATAATTTTTCAGGATGAATGTTGCTACGACGGGCGCAGATACCAACCCTACAAGTATTATATTATTCAAATAGAATTTTTCAATATTAATACCGATTGCCTGGAATAATCCAACAGTAATCACTGCTAACACTCCTCCGGCTATCAGGATTAATCCCCCCATAATTGCCAGATCTCCATTATGCCTGATATATTCCGTCCGTTTGCTTTTATCTTTAAAGTCAAAGTCAATAAAAAACATTCCATAGACACACCACATCAGTAAAGGCATGTGAATGAATACCAGATTAACTGAAGCGCTTGATCTGTAATTTGGCAACAGATTGATATATACCAGCGAAATTATAAATGTCAGAAGCGCTATTATAAGGCCTTTACTGCTGATCTTTCCCCTGATTGCAATTGTATACAGTGATAGAGCCAGAAAAACAATGATACCCGAATCCTTCTCATAAAAGAGGAAAAAGGTTGGGTTAATATTGAAAAGATCCGGGATTTTTATGAGGAATCCGGCAAAAAGACATACGGCAATCATTATGAATATATCTGACCCGAAGTTCAACTTTGTTTTATCTGGTGATTTGTCAAAATCCAGCCGGCTTTTCCAGAATTTTGCAATTTCGGTATTCTCAATTTCGGGATAGATTTTCTCAAACCCCGATTTAAAAGCTTTTCTGTCGTTACGATAAAGTCTTTCAAGTTTTTCGGGATCATTGATGAATTCTTTAATTTTTTCTGTCATGGCAGGGATCATAATATGACTAAGATAAAAAAAATGAGAAAATGCAATAGTGCTATAAATCTAGACAATATTTATTTAATAGGAGGGATGCTCTGATTCTTCCTGATTACCTATCCCTGAAATCTCCGGGACTGCACGACCTTTTTAAGTTTTTGCCACCTTTTTTAGTCTATCTTTGCAACTAATCAATATTCAATACTTTGACAACATTCGCTGATCTTGGTGTTTCCGACACATATTTAAAGGCTTTGGAAGAACTCGGAATTGTTAATCCGACTGAAATTCAAATAAAAGCCATTCCTTTTCTAATTGCAAAAAGAACAGATTTTATAGGACAAGCCCAGACAGGCACTGGTAAAACTGCTGCTTTTGGTTTGCCAATTCTTCATGCCATCGATCCCGATGATGCTCATATACAGGCATTAATCCTTTCGCCAACCCGCGAACTGGGACAGCAGATAGCAAAACAACTATTTAAGTTCACAAAGTATGGTCCCAAAAAGATATTCATAGAGTCAGTGTATGGTGGCGCCCGTATTGATCAACAGATCAGTGCTCTGAGAAGACCAACACATATTCTGGTTGCTACTCCTGGTCGTCTGGTTGATCTGCTCGAGAAAAAGGCAATCGATCTATCATATATAAAAACTTTAGTGCTCGATGAGGCTGATGAGATGCTTAGTATGGGTTTTAAAAAGGATCTTGATACAATTCTAAGTTTTACAGCAGGGAAGCGATATACCTGGCTTTTCTCGGCCACTATGCCATCGTCAATAAAAGCAATTATTAAGAGCTATATGTCGCCCGATGCTATGAGGGTTGTTATAAACAAGCATGATGTAATTAACAACGATATTGAACATAAATATATTACATGCGAAAGTGAAAAGAAACCTGAAGTTTTATTCGGTTTTTTAAAAACGCAGGGCGAAAACAGAGGTCTTATCTTTTGCAGGACAAAAGCAGATGCACAAAGTGTTGCCAAGAGGCTTATTGCCAGAAATATCAATGCAGATTCCCTGCATGGCGATATGTTACAAAAAGAACGGGATAAAGTTATGAGGGCATTCAAGAATAGTAAGCTTCAGATACTGGTAGCCACCGACCTTGCAGCCAGGGGCATTGATGTGAAGGAGCTTGCTTATGTTGTGCATTATAGTCTTCCGGAAAGTACAGAATATTATACTCACCGTAGCGGACGCACCGGA
>JANYIW010000349.1 GCA_025358645.1 Bacteroidales bacterium | reverse complement strand
CGGATCACTCTACAGGAATTTAAAACCTCCAATACCTGAAAAGGTCCTGGACAATTCCGGCTCAGTAGTATTCACAAAAGCTGATATAGAGAATGGCCAGCAAGTCTTCCTGAAAAAGGCCCTTATGAGTAATGGAAGCATCTGGGGACACGGTGCGTATATGGGGCCCGATTTTTCAGCGCAGTATCTACATAATCTTGCTCTGGAGGTCAGAAATTATATTGCAATAGAAAAGTATAATGCCAACTTTTCAGAACTTGCCCCAGATCAGAAAGAAACGCTCGTGGACCTGACCCGTAACTTTTTAAGTAATAATCGTTATAACCCTAATAGTCATATTCTTTTATACACTGAACCTGAAAAACAATCCTTTAATAACCAGATATCTTATTGGAAAGATTACTTACAGAAACCAGAAGTAAACCGGGGATTGTCGAGAACATTGATAGTTGATCAGTCAGAGCTGAAACAACTTACTTCCTTTTTTGCATGGGCTGCATGGGCTACAACTGCACAAGCGCCGGGTAAGAACTACTCGTACACGAATAATTTTCCGTATGAGCCACTGATTGGAAATGGACCTTCAAGTGCCGCCATATTATGGAGTGCCTTAAGCCTTATCAATTTGCTAGCGGGTATTGCCCTTATATTGTTTTTCTTCGGTCGTTTTAATTATCTGGGCTGGCGTGAGGGAAAAGAGTTGCTCCCTCCTCAAATGGTGCCAGGTAAACCAACAACAATCGAACGCGCATCTATTAAATTTTTTATTATAGCGCTTCTTCTTCTTTTGTTTCAAACATTTGCAGGTGGAGCAATGGCTCATTACTTTGCTGACCCTAAAGGATTTTTCGGATTTGACTTATCATCTCTATTGCCATCGAATATACTTCGTTCATGGCATTTGCAGTCTGCTATTCTTTGGATTGCCACAGCCTATATTGGTGGAGGTATTTTTGTTTCTGCCATACTATCGAAACGGGAACCTAAAGGGCAGGTGGCTCTGATAAACTTCCTGTTTATAGCGCTTGCGATTCTGATATCCGGAAGTCTGCTGGGGGAATATCTGGGTGTAAAGGATGTTTTGAAAAAATTATGGTTCTGGCTGGGTAACCAGGGGTGGGAATATCTTGAAATTGGCCGCGGTTGGCAGTTCTTAATGGCTATTGGTCTTATTTTATGGGCATTTCTGCTTTTAAGATCTGTAAGACCTAACAAAATGGAGCCTGAAGACCGGGAACTGAAAACACTCTTCCTGCTTGCTGCTTTTGCAATTCCATTCTTTTATATTCCTGCTTTTTTCTTTGGTTCTTCTACCAATTATTCAACTGTCGACACCTGGCGATTCTGGATAATTCATCTTTGGGTAGAAGGCTTTTTTGAAGTATTTGCGACCGTTATGGTGGCTATTATGTTTTACAAGCTGGGACTGGTAGCAAAACAAACTGCTACACGTATCATTTATCTGGATGCTGTTCTGTTTTTGGGCGCCGGTATATTAGGAACAGGACATCATTGGTATTGGAACGGTCAAACATCTGTTTCTATGGCCATTTCTGCATCCTTCTCGGCATTGGAAGTAGTGCCCTTAATTTTGCTTACACTGGAAGCATCAGACTTTGCCAGACTAATGCGCACAAGGACTGACGATAAAGGAAACAAGATCGATTTTCCTCACAAATGGACATTTTACTTTTTAATAGCTGTAGGTATCTGGAATTTTATCGGAGCCGGAATTTTTGGTTTTTTGATTAATCTTCCCGTTATAAGCTATTATGAAACAGGTACAAACCTTACTCCAAACCATGGGCATGCAGCCCTGATGGGAGTGTTTGGCATGCTTGGAATAGCATTTCTTGTATTTGCAATCCGTCAGGTCTCTTCTGCTGAACATTGGAAAAGAATTGAAAAATATGTGAAAATTTCTTTTTGGGGACTTAACATCGGACTTGCAGGGATGGTAATATTACAATTATTTCCAAGTGGTGTCCTGCAATTACTGGATGTTATTAAAAATGGCTACTGGCATGCACGAAGTCTTGAATTCTCGGGTCAGCAACAGATTGTTAATCTGGCCTGGCTAAGATTACCTTCTGATTTATTATTTATATTTGCTGGGGTACTACCACTACTGGTTGCTGTGATCATGACTTACTTCAATATGCGAAAATCACTGAAAAATTGATTCATGTAGTTAATTCAGATTTCGATAAATGATAAATAACTGTTACTAATTATGGATTAGCTTATCCCGCTATACACGAAAATATAAAAGACAAACCTGGATTTCAAACAATTATTTCTTATCCGGACCAATCATCGCGGTGGGGACAATCCATTCATCAAATTGCTGTTCTGTCAGGAGGCCTAATTCTAAAGCTGCTTTTTTCAAAGTTGAATTATCGGCATGGGCTTTTTTGGCAATTCTTGCCGCATTTTCATACCCGATATGAATGTTTAATGCAGTCACCAGCATTAATGAGTTTTTGAGGTTCTCTTCAATTCGTTCCAAATTGGGTTCAATTCCTACGACACAATTATCATTGAATGCTTTGCTGGCGTCTGCTAAAAGCGTAGCCGATTGCAATAGAGCGCTTATCATGACCGGTTTAAAAACATTAAGCTCGAAGTGACCATTTGAGCCTGCAACCGAAATGGTTGTGTCATTGCCCATAATCTGTGCGCAAACCATTGTCATCGCCTCAGTCTGAGTCGGGTTAACTTTACCCGGCATAATGGATGAACCCGGTTCGTTGGACGGGATAGATATCTCTCCAATTCCCGACCGTGGTCCCGAGGCCAACATCCTGACGTCATTTGCTATTTTCATTAAACTGACTGCCAATTGTTTTATTGCTCCATGAGTTTCAACAATGGCATCATTAGCTGCCAATGATTCGAATTTATTTTCAGCAGAAATAAAAGGCAGCTTTGTCAGTTGCGCAATTGTGGCTGCAACTTCTCTGGCATAACCCTCCGGAGTGTTCATGCCTGTTCCGACAGCGGTTCCCCCCATAGCTAATTCTGAAAGATGCGGTAATGTGTTTCTCAACGCCTTTATTCCATGTTTCAGTTGGGAGGCATATCCTGAAAATTCCTGTCCGAGCGATAAAGGAGTCGCATCCATTAAATGAGTACGACCGATTTTGACGATTCCAGCCATTGCTATAGATTTATCATTC
>JANYIW010000122.1 GCA_025358645.1 Bacteroidales bacterium | reverse complement strand
GAGGGGATTTAGGGGGTTTAGTATTAAGGCATCAGTTTCCTTACAAAATAGTTCTGATCGACAGGGATAAGTTCCCAATCGCTATTAAGGATCAGATGCCATCCCTCACCAGAAATATGACTTTTATCTGCTTTGAATGCTTTCGCAGTAATGCGTAGAAATTTAAGATTATTTGAAACAAGACATCCACCTTTTTCAACTGTAAGTTTTCCCCAGTTATCAGATACTCTCAACGAATTATAAAGTGTTCCAAGAGTATCAAGTGAATGAACATCTTCCGGTTCAAAATCAAAATACGGACTTTCGAGTTCAAGGAATACAACTGGTCTCTCGGTGAACAGGCTTGTCTGTCTGTGAATACTTTCCTGGATATCAGTATCACGTTTTTCTTCTTCAAGATTAACAGTCGCAATATCATAATTTATTGCCAGGCTGCCTGCAACATCCCTGCAGATGGATGGCAATTCAATATCGTAGAGTTCCTTTACTGCATTTCCAATGTCAAAATTGTCTGTTTTTATATTTTTAATATCATATCCTTTATCATATAGAAGAAAAGCATATAATGCACCATGAATAAATCCGTATGATCTTGCATAAGATTGCATTGAATATACCCGGTCGAGATTTTCGAAAAGTTTCGACTTGAATTCCTCACGTGAATTTGTACAAAGCAGAGTATAGGTGAATGTCGCCAGACCCTCATAAGTTTCAAACTTATTTTCATCGCCGGCATATTTGTGATAAAGTTCTCTGTTGGACCCTCTGAAGATCAGGGCATCGCGTACTGCCAGCTGGCGTTCTTCCCCTCCGTTATTGATCGCTTTCCGTAATGCTTTCCATTCAAGCTTAATCCAAAGCCTGGCTTCCTTTTCATCCATATTGTTTGCATTGAAGCTTGAAACAGTAGCTCCTTCATTCTCCTGAAAGCGATGAAAAAGGCTGTGTATTGCCCTGGTTTTTATCCTGTATTCATCCTCTTCCGGGAGAAGAGGTACCATTGCAAATTGTGTTCCGCCGAATTTTACAGGAGCATTATTCAATATGAGTTCTTTAGGATACAGACCTGTATAGACTCCATCTTTCAATTTCAGAAGACCCTCATTGTCAGGCTGATTAGCTACAATCCGGCGAGAGCCTCTTTCTACATACATTAATGGTCCGTAAAGGTTCTTTCCCCATAACCTTCCACTATCGCGATTGCAGATCTCCTCAATTTCTTTGAAGTATCGGGATGCTTTATCAGGTGTAAAATAAGTCTCACTGTTTTTCCCTTTACAGCTTATAAGCATTAGAAAGAGTGGGAAAAATATCCATTTATTCATTATCACTCATTTGTCGCCCCGAAAGTAATGAAAAATATTACAGAATGTCAAGCACGAACTTAGTTAGTTGAAAGGGCTGTCTCAGTTGAGACAGCTTTTTTTATCGGATTATCTGAAAGCAGTTATTTGTCATAATATGGGTTGTGTTAATTATATATTTTTGAATCCTTAATTAATTTTTTCCCGAAAATGACGAAGAATAACGATATTCTCATGAATCAGAATGAGTTGGTTCAGTTCCTTAAAAAACCATCAAAGGATTTTACACGCGAAGACATAATAAGGTTTATAGAAGCCAAAGGAATCGCGATGCTGAATTTCAGGTATGTGGCTGATGATGGTAAGCTTAAATCACTGAATTTTGTACCCTTCAACAGGGATCATCTTGAATCAATACTTACTGCCGGCGAACGGGTAGACGGATCTAGTTTATTCTCATTCATTGAATCATGTGCAAGTGATTTATATGTTATCCCGAGGTACAGGACAGCTTTTGTCAATCCTTTTACCGGGACACCCACACTTGAAATACTTTGTTCATTTTATAATAGTGATGGAAATCCACTTGAAAGTGCCCCTGAATATATTCTCAGGAAAGCTTATACCCGTTTTACAAAGAAAACCGGGTATGTTTTTAAAGCATTTGGTGAACTGGAATATTATATTAAATCATGTCATGCTGATTTGTATCCACTTGTAGATCAAAAAGGTTACCATCAGTCAAAACCTTTTGCTAAGTTTGAGGATCTGCGTATTGAAGCCCTCGATCTATGTGCCAAAGCGGGTTGCCGTATAAAATATGGACATTCTGAGGTGGGAAGCTTTTCTAAAGACGGGGAAGATTTTGAACAGCACGAAATTGAATTCATGCCCGTTGAAATAGATGAAGCTGTTGATCAGCTTCTTATTGCAAAATGGATTATCAGGATCCTTGGTTCCAAATATGGTGTTGAGGTTAGCTTTGCACCTAAGATCACCGTCGGGAAGGCCGGATCGGGGATGCATATCCACATGATGCTGGAAAAGGATGGAGAAAATCTTATGGTTGAGAACGGCAAATTAAGCGATGTAGCTAAAAAGATGATGGCCGGAATACTTGATCTTTCCAAATCTCTTACAGCTTTCGGGAATACTATTCCTACATCTTATCTGAGGCTTGTGCCCCATCAGGAAGCGCCGACAAATATATGCTGGGGTGACAGGAACAGGTCAGTCTTAATTCGTGTTCCCCTTGGATGGAACGGTGCAACTAATATGATCAAAGACGCTAATCCATCAGATACAACCGAGTTTCAGAAGATGCCCTCTAAACAGACCGTGGAAATCAGGTCTCCGGATGGTTCATCGGATATTTATAAACTCTTTGCCGGACTCGTAATAGCTGCTGAATATGGACTGGAGATGAAAGACGGGCTAAAAAGAGCTGAAGAGCTTTATGTTAACTATAATATCTTTGATGATAGTGATAAAGGCAAAAAGAAAAAGCTGGAATCCCTGCCGGCATCATGCTGGGAATCAGCTGAATGCCTGATAACCCAAAGAAAATATTTTGAAAAAGACGGTGTTTTCCCTGCGGGTGTAATTGACAATGTTGTCGCTAAACTGAAAGCATTTGATGATAAAGGACTGAGCGAGAAATTATACAACCGGAATGATGAGATAAGCAAGCTCGTCAATCAGTTTCTTCATTGCAGCTGACAGTGTTAACCCTTTCTTCATCTTCAATCTGTTTTAATTTCACACATCACCCCGTCACCCAGTTTTCCCGTCATTTCTTCACATTGCTTTAAGGCTCATATCCAGGCTTTTAATATGATGTGTGAGTGCGCCAACAGATATAAAGTCAACACCACATTCAGCATACGATCTGACAGTGGCAAGAGTTATCCCTCCCGATGATTCTGTTTCATATTTTCCGGCGATCATCCTGACCGCGGATTGAGTATCCTGAATATTGAAATTGTCGAGCATTATTCGATCGATACCACCGGTTGAGAGTATTGTTTTTACATCCTCCAGGTTTCTTGCTTCAATTTCGACCATCAGATTCAGGTTATTCTTCATCAGGTACTCTCTGGTTTTATGGATTGCTTTCGCAATTCCTCCGGCATAATCGATATGATTATCCTTAAGCATTATCATATCATACAATCCCATCCTGTGGTTCACACCTCCGCCAATCCTCACTGCCTCTTTTTCAAGAAACCTCAATCCAGGGGTGGTTTTTCTGGTATCAAGGATCTTTGTCTTCAATCCGGTCAGAAGCCTTACATATTCATTTGTACTAGTGGCTATACCGCTCATCCTTTGCATGATATTCAGAACCAGACGTTCACTTTTAAGAATTGATTGCTGATAGCCGGAGAGATAAAATGCAATATCTCCCGGAACTACATTGGTCCCGTCTTCAAGAATTAAATCAAATTTCAGATCTTTATCGATTGTCAGGAAGAGTTCCTCAGCTACTCTGATTCCTGCAATTACCCCATTCTCTTTAATAAGGAGTTTTGCCTTTCCCTTTTTCTCTCCAGATATGCATGCAAGTGATGAGTGATCTCCATCTCCTAAATCCTCAGCAAGGCTTCTTAAAATGAATTCTCTGAGAAAATTATTTTCCATTGTCAGATTCAATACGTATCTGATGAATCAGCAATTCCTGATCTACTTTCTTAAGCAGAAAATAAACACGGAAGTCTCCTTTCTCTGTCTTTAGATTACCTATGGCATACTGAGCATCATTCTTTGCCCCCTGATGACGGATTGTAAAATCTTTTGTCTGGTATTCAGCAAAAAAGTTTTTAAGTATAGTTTCGGCAACATTCTTTTTATAGAAATCCTCCTTATCGAGCAGAAGAAGTTCAATTGTAGAATTCATGTACTTTGATAATTCAGTTGCATTACCTGCCTTTATGGCTATTGCAATTCCTTCTGGTATTTTTACCTGATCCTGTGCTGTAGCAGAAAGACTGCTTAAAGTAATTAATACTACAGGAATAATATTTACAGATTTCATATCGATTCAGTTTAAATATTGCGGACAAACAAATCAATGCACTACAAATTTAATACTAATTTGATAATAATTGACCTTAGGTACGTATTCAATAGTATTATCGGCTGTATTAAGAGACTTTAAAATGTTATTTTTGTATCAGTGGTATTGTTCACTCAGGAAAAAAAATTGAAGCAACATTTATGAAGATCACCTTATTGCAAACAGGAAAAACGACTGATAAGAACATGGCAGAATTAGTTGATCTTTATGCAAATCGTATAAAAAAATACTCTGTTTTTGATATTGTAACACTTCCTGATGTAAAAAATACAAGGAATATGCCGATACAGGAGCAAAAGGTCAAAGAGGCAACTAAAATTATTCAGTCGATCGGTGGTGATGATTATGTTATTTTACTTGATGAAAATGGCAAGGAGCTTAAAACAATCGAGTTCTCCGGGGCTTTGGAGAAAATGTTTTTCCTTCCAAAAAAAAGGATATTATTCATTATTGGCGGCCCCTGGGGCTTCTCTGAATTGGTTTATGCCAGAGCCGATTATAAAATGTCTCTCTCAAAAATGACGTTCCCTCATCAGCTGGTACGATTATTGTTTCTTGAACAACTTTACAGGGTATTTACAATTATTAAAGGAGAGCCATATCACCATGAATAAGTCATGAAATTGATATTATGAGAGCTAATCGTTATCCTATATTTCTCTCTATTCTGACTGTTGTACTCATGATCCTGGCACTAGTGGCAGAATCAGTTTATTTCAGTGATTTTGAGTATCGCTTCAGAACGAAGATGTTTAACAAAACGCTGGTTGCGAAAGAGACTATTATGGAGGATTGCCTTAATGCCATGAAACCTATTCTGGCGAATGTGAATCATCATGGATCAATCTCTGAAAATAACCTTTTTTCAATAGCAAAGCAGAACAGGATCAGCATCCTTGAATATTTAGACAATAAGCTTATTTACTGGTCTGATAATGAGTTTGATGTACCTGCAGTCTTTGTAGACTCTCTTTTTAACAAGCCTTTGGTTTTTTTGCAGAATGGATGGTTTCTTACCAAAACGATTCAGTCCGGAAATGAAAAAGTAATAGGACTCCTAAGGCTACACACTGATTATAGTTTTGAAAATAACATCATTAAAAGTGGATTCGAAAAGGAGTTCATGGTATCAGAAAACGTTGACTTTATTACCAACAAGGGAGCATCTGATTATCATATTTTTGATAAAGAAGGCGATTTTCTCTTTTCCCTCTCTTTTCCTGAAGTCAAAGGCAATACTTGTTTTATTTTCATCCCGTTATGTTTTTGGGCAGGTGCTTTTATACTGATCATTCTTCTTACTTTCGAACTTGTTAAATTACTGGTTAGGAAGGGAAATGTGCTGATTGGAATATGCGTTTCCCTATTGGTATTTACTTTGATTTACATAATTATTCTCTTTACCGGGATACCTCATGCTATCTTTCAGACTGAACTTTTTTCACCCTACGGGTTTTCCATGAATAAGTTAATACCATCTTTAGGGCATCTGATGGTTTTCAGTATTCTTGCTGCAGCTTTTACCACCGTGTTATACCGTCATTTTCCGGTCAGTGAACGAAATGAGAGTAAAAGAATAGAAAGTTATCTGTTCCTGTTGGTTTTGTTGATGGGTGGAGCTTTTATTTTAAGTTTATATCAATGGGTATTCGGTCAGTTTATTTCAACTTCCAATATAAATTTTGAGACTTATAAAGTGCTGGACTTGAATATGTCCAGTATGGCAGGGTTCACATCCGTTATCCTGCTTCTTTTGGTTCCGGTGTTTTATCTGTTTAAAATATTAAAAAGTGTAAAACTATTCAAAACAAGTAAAGTTATCTTTTCTTTAATTCCTTCTCTTGTGGTTCCGACATTCTTTTTCTATGACAAGCCCGGAACTCTGATCCCTTTGGCTGTTTTTTATTCTGTCCTGGTAATGTGCATCTGGATTTCAATGAAAAGAAATGTAGGTTTGTTTAATATGACTGTAGCTTTTTCCATCATTTCAGGAATCTATTTTCTTTATTTTATTACCATTCTGTCTGAAGAAAAAGCAACTGAAAATATTAAGATACAGGCAGTTTCTTTTTCAACGGAAAATGACCCTGAAGCTGAACACCTCTTGCTCGACTTATGGTCGGTAATGGAAAAGGACACTTCACTCACCAGCATGATGAAGGTTGAAAATTTTGATAAAGACAATTTCGAAAGAATATCAAACTATCTGCAAGACACATATTTCACCGGGTTCTGGAAAAATTATCATTTCAGCTTTTATCTGTGCCATAATGATCAGCCTTTGCAATTTGGTTCAGGTACCGAAATGACTCAGAACTGTTTTGGTTTTTTTGATGCACGTATAAAAAGATATGGCCACAGACTGACCAATACAAATTTTTATTTCATTGATAATCAGGGAGGACGATCATATTATCTTTGCAGAGCATATTATAAATCAGGAACAAACACAATAAATGGTTTATTCATTGAATTATATAGCGATGTAAATGTTTTCCAGCCCGGATATTCCGAATTGCTTCTTGACAAGAAATACCATGGGTATGCAGGGTTAAAAGACTACTCTTTTGCAAAATATATTAACGGAGAGATTGTTCTTAGAACCCCTGAGTTTCCTTATGATAAAACTGATGCCGAATATGTTGATAAATTTTCAGATTACAGAATTTTCAGAACAGATGGGTTTAAACATGTACTTTATAAAAATGGGAATGCAACGGTAATTATAACCAGACCGGACCTTACTACAGGTGATATTATAATCTCCTTCGCGTATCTATTCGCTTTTATACTGTTATTTTCAAACATGGTCATTCTTCTAATCAGAAGGCCGGTAGCAAAGCGTGTGAATATTTTCAACTTCCGACAGAAGTTGCAACTCTCGTATATAGGAATACTCTTATTCTCATTTATTTTGATTGGTATTGTAGTGGCGTATATTACAATAAGTCAGTACAAGGCGAAACATTATGAAAATATAAAAGAAAAACTTAACTCTGTTTATCTCGATCTCGATAGTAAACTTTCGATGGAAAAGTATCTTTCACCTGACTGGAAAGGCAATGGGTACTCATCATTGAATGAATTACTGATTAAACTTTCAAATGTTTTCAATACGGATATTAATCTTTATAATATTAACGGGTTTCTTATCGCAACTTCACGGCAGGAAATTTTTGATAGGGACCTTACAAGCCAGCGAATTAACAATACCGTATTTAATAATCTCAAACATCTTGCCAAAAGTGAATATTTCCAGAAAGAAAAAATCGGAGAGCTTGAGTATTTATCAGCATATATTCCTTTTTTCAACGCTGAAAATAAAGTTATTGCTTATTTGAATCTGCCTTATTTCAGGATGCAGAGTGTACTTGCAAAGGAGATTTCAAACCTCATTGTTGCTGTTACTAATTTTACTCTGCTTCTGATCCTGATAACAATGAGTCTTGCTGTATTTATCAGTGGACGTCTCACTTCCCCGCTGGCAATGCTCAGTAAAGGACTTGCTACCGTAGGTGTGGGAAAGAAGAGTGAACATCTTACTTATATCGGAAATGATGAAATAGGAGAGCTGGTTAAACAATATAACAGGATGGTTGATGAGATTGAGGATAGTACACATAAGTTGGCAAACTCAGAAAGGGAATATGCATGGAGAGAAATGGCCAAGCAGATTGCCCATGAGATTAAGAATCCACTTACTCCAATGAAATTAAATGTACAGCAGCTTTTTAAATCATGGAATGATAAAGTCCCCGGATTTGAAAAGATGCTTGAACGATTTACTAAAAACCAGATTGAATATATTGATAATCTTTCCTCAATTGCCAGCGCATTCTCGTCTTTTGCCAAAATGCCTGTAACTAATCCGGTAGAGGTCAATATCCTCGACCAGATCAGGATAAATCTTGAACTATTTAAGAATACTGATAATGTAACCTTCAGCGTTCATTGGCCTCATGAGAGTAAAATAGTTGTTTACGCTGATAAAGAGCAGCTTAACGGAGTCTTTTCTAATCTTATAAAGAATGGGATACAATCAATTCCAACCGGACGAGAAGGACTAATAATGTTAAATCTTGATGTAAAAAGAGATAAAGTTGTTGTATCGATTTCAGATAACGGATCAGGTATACAGGCAGATTTGCGAAAAAATCTTTTCACGCCTAATTTTACTACCAAGTCGTCAGGCATGGGTCTCGGGTTATCGATAGCAAAAAAATACATTGAAAGTGCAAACGGCAGGATCTGGTTTGAATCAGAAGTTGGGAAGGGCTCTGTTTTTTATTTTGAATTGCCGGTTATGTACACAGTCGAAAAACCGGGATGACTTTAAGTGCCTATATATAAAAAAGAATCAAGAAAATAGTTATATTAGCAGTTCATATCAGGTTTTAATGATAGGAAGGTCTGATCGCAATATTAGGATAATGATTTTAAGTCTGTTAATTCTTTCAGGATTAACAGTTTCACTCTTTTCTCAGGATAAGCAGATCAGTGGTGTGATCAATGTTTACAGACATGTATCAGCAATCGGGCCGGGTGCCGACAATGTTACTCTGAACAGTGTTGATTCTATTGCTCCCTTAGATACCGTGCTCCTTATTCAGATGAAAGGGTCAATTATTAATGTACCGGAAACAGGTTCATACGGGAGTTACAGGGAATCTCTCGGAGTCCCGGGTTCAAGTGAATTCCTTATAGTAGCGACAGTGAATACGGGAACAAAAATGATCAGTTTCACAAATAATATTTTGAAAAGTTATAATATTGCAGGCGCAGTTCAGCTAATAAAAGTTCCCTTCTATAATTCAGCAAGTGTAAAAGCTAATCTGACCTGTCAGCCGTGGGACAGTACAAAAAAAACCGGTGGCGTCCTGGCTATGATAGTCGGAAGAACTCTTTCTCTGGCAGCCAATATTGACGTTACAGGGAAGGGTTTTGCAGGCGGTGCAACTTCTCAGGGGTCAGGTATTTGTACAGCAACAGATATTACAATATATGACAAATTCAGTTATCCGGAAAGCTTCACAAATTCAGGCTTTAAAGGAGAAAGTCAGGTAATTAAGGTATTCCTGAATATCACAGATATTCCTTCATACTTTCCGGATTATTCCAAAGGGAAAGGAGCAAATTTTACAGGCGGCGGCGGCGGCAACGGGAGATATTCTGGTGGAGGAGGTGGTTCAAACTATGGTGCAGGAGGTAATGGAGGTGTTGAAAGTAGTACATGTGGCGCTGGGAATCAGAGTGGTAATGGTTTGCAAAACAGGACAATTAAAAATACAGATTTGAATGGTGGTATATTCCTTGGTGGTGGTGGCGGATCATCAACTTATTTAACAGGTTCTACTGCTTCTCCGGGAGGCCATGGTGGAGGGATAATAATTATTATGTGTGATACTCTTAAGGGTAAAGGAAAAATAATTAAGGCTGATGGAGAATGGCCATCTATATCTGCCAATGGTAGTGGTGGAGCAGGCGGTGGCGGCGGTGGCGGATCCATTGCGCTTTACCAGCAAAGTTTTTCCCCATTTACCACCTCTGAATTAAAAATCTCTGCGAACGGTGGAAAAGGAGGAAATAATAATGGGCAATTTGGCGAAGGCGGCGGCGGCGGCGGCGGCCTGATCCTGACTAACAATATCTCAAATCCGATAAATGTTACTAAGAGTTTTACAGGAGGAGCTGTCGGGAACAGATCTGGTGGCTCATTAGGTGGAGTAACCGGTTCTCCTGGAGAAAGCCTTTTAACCTTCATTCCCCTTCTCAATGGTTTTCTATTTAATTCGATTCGTTCATCTGTTACCGGCAATCTGGTTGATTCTGTCTGTTCAAATATGCGTCTTCCGAAGATAACTGGTACCAAACCTGTCGGGGGATCAGGGACCTATGCTTATAAATGGGAAAAAAGCTATGACAAGAACTTTTCAATACCAATACTTCTTGCAAATGATCCAGATCCGACAAATTATACACCAACAATGGCCGATGCAATAACTCCTACCGATACTGTCTGGTTCCAGAGGACAATAACCGATAACGGTCCACCGCTCATAATTGATAAAAGTAAACCGCTAAAAATTACTGTTCATCCTTTTATAAAGAATAATATTGTTGGCAATCCGGATACTATATGTTTTAAAGGGAATCCTCCTTTATTACAACAACTTATGCCTGATCTGATAGTCCCAACCACAAAATCTCTTTCTTATAACTGGCAGGACAGTACCGATATAACTACCTGGGGATCAACGATTGCTACATCTAAGAATTTTGACCCGTCACCCGGACTTGTTAAGACTACCTGGTACAGACGTACTGTAAAATCTGGTAGTTGTATTGACGCCACTGCAAAAGTTAAGATTTCAGTTCTTGATACCATAAGAAACAATAAAATACTTTCTGTACCACAGGACATCTGTTTTGGAATGACATTTACTGATCTTACAGCTACAACTTCTGCAACTACTCCGGCCCTGAGAGATGGAGATAATTTATACAAGTTCAGGTGGGAAAGCAATATAAACGGGGCTGGATGGGGAACTGCAACAGGAATCAGCAATGGAGCCGGATACAATCCTGCTGAGCTTCCTGAAAGGGCACCGCTAAATCAATATTACTTCCGGCGAGTCGTATATTCAGGAATACACGATGTTTGTGTGAATACAAGTACTTCTATTCTCCTGAAAGATTTTCCGGTAATTAGAAATAATACTATCACTGCAAATCAGGTTATTTGTTCAGGATCAAAACCTGCAATACTTACTGGATCCAATCCTCTTGATGGAAACGGATTTTATACTTATACATGGCAGGATAGCACAAGATCTCATACCTGGACTGACATCAGTGGAGAGATTAATACGACGCATCGTGATTTTCCACCACCTTTCCTGACTGATACAACCAGGTACAGAAGGTCTGTTTTTTCCTCAGCCTGCTCCGATATAAGCAAATCGATAACAATCATTGTTCATAAACCAATTTTAAATAATAACATCTCACTTCTTCAGGGTGGACTTCCCGATACAACTATCTGCAATGGCCAAAAGCCTCATAAATTGATTGGAACAGTTGCCACTGGTGGAATTGGCACATTTAGCTATCAATGGCTCGATTCGACAAGTACAACTAACCTGAATCCTGTTCCTGGCGCCACTCTGGGAAGTTCCATGTCGCCTCCATCACTAATAGCTACTACATTATATAAAAGGCAGGTAACATCAGGCGCGTGTATTTTAACCAGTAATTCAATAACCATTACAGTGCTTCCGTTAATAACAAACAATATAATATCAGGCAATACAAAAGTGTGTTATAGCAGAGTCCCTGATATCATTACCGGAATAACCCTGTCTGGAGGATCGGGTAATTTTAATTATTTGTGGGAGCAAAGCGCCGATGGAGGGAGCTTATGGGTACCTGCTACAGGAACTGATAATACCCCTACTTACCAGGCTCCGGCATTATTTGCGGCTACAAAGTACAAACGAACTGTTAAGTCAGGTCTAAATGACTGTTGTTCAAGTATATCTAATGTCTTTGATATAGGAATTGACCCGTTACCGGCAAGTCCGGTTAATGCAGGGCCGGATACTATGATCTTTTCTGTGGAGAAAATATACCATATGAAAGCTCTATCGCTTTTCCCAGGTGAAACAGGAGCGTGGAGGATTCTTTATAATGGAACAAATTCTATCGACGATACAACGAATTATCAAACAATCGTCAGGTATCTGGCTTTAGGTAAAAACTCATTTTTATGGACTATCTCCAGAGGTCTTTGCACCCTTAAGGATTCTGTAACCATAGAATTACTTAAAGATTTTATCCCACAGGGTTTTTCACCAAATGGCGATGCATGGAATAATAAATTTGTTATTGAAGGATTAAATAAGGAGGATAATTATCTTGATCTTAGTATTGTTAATGGAGCCGGGACTGAAGTATTTTCCACTTCTAACCGAAATAATCAGGAATGGACTGATTGGGACGGGAAGAACTCCAATGGACTTGATCTTTCAGAAGGCACATATTATTATATGCTGAAAATTACTCCAATAGATCAAAGTGGTTCTGTTTACAAGAAGAGTGGATTTATTATTCTTAAAAGATATTAATGTCAAGGTTTTTAGTAAAGTATTTTGGTGATATCCATAGAATGAATAAGATAAAGGTATTATTTTGTTTTTTCTTCTTTACTGCCTTCATAAGCGTCCAGGGTCAGGCAATTTCTGATGCAACCGGGATAAGCCTGGGATACCCTGTCTATAGTCAATACCTGCAGAATGGTCTGTTGATCAACCCCGCGTATGCCGGGACAAGGGGTTCTCTGAGTGCATTTTTGTCATACAGGATGCAGTGGATGGGCATATCTGATGCTCCGGTTTTTCAAACGGCTTCGCTTAATGCTCCATTGAAAAACGACAAGGTTGGTCTCGGGATAATGGCTCAGTTCATGAAATTCGGGTTTACTAAATCTCAGAGTATTTATGCCAGTTACGCTTACCATATAAAGTTGGGAAAAGGGAAGCTTTCACTCGGTCTGAAAGGAGGTTTTGACAGGTCAAACACAGACTATACAGGCATTCTGACAACAACAAAAAACGATCCGGTATTTAGTTCAAATGACAAACCATATCTTCTTCCAAATGTAGGCGCCGGGGTCTACTATTTCAGCGATCAGTTTTTTGCCGGAGCTTCTATTCCTTCTTTCCTGAACTATAAGAAAAACATATCAACGAATTCTGTCGAGCCATATCATAGTGTTAAAGAGTATGATGTTATCTTTTCTGCCGGCGGTCTTATTACATTCTCACAGGTTTTCAAGTTTAAACCTTCGGTACTGATTGATTATTCTCTTAAGAAGACAAAGAGGCTTACGCAATTAGATATAAATGCCAATTTTATATTAGGGGATCTGATATGGTTGGGCGCCTCTTATCGAACATCAGAAGAAGTTGTTGTAGGAATTCTTCAGGTTCAGCTTAATCCGCAGTTTATGTTCGGTTTCTCTTATGATTATCCTGTTGGCAGGATGAATTCTTATTCAAAAGGATCAAGCGAAATTATTTTGCGATACGAATTCGGATATAAAGTAAGCGCAGCTAATCCAAGGTACTTTTAGTATTATGTTGAAAAAATTATTATATATCATAACACTCGCTCTGATTGTACCTTTCGTTTCAGTTCAGACTGAGGCGCAGCAACCTTCTGTTTATAGGATTAAAAGGATGCCATTTAATTATAATGGCTTTAATAATATTTCTCCTGTGATAGTCAAAGATGGTATAGTATTTTGCTCCGACAGACGGTTTAGTGCAATTAAAGATCGCACTGGTTATGATGGAAGCCGTCTTTACAATATTTACTTAGCAGAGAAAAAAGACACCTCAGCATACAGGAAATCAAGAGTAATAAAAAGCGAGCGGAGTAACAAATTCAATAACGGGCCGTTATGTTTTGCTCCTGATGGGAAAACTGTGTATTTTACAAGTGAAGTTGAAACAGGGAAAATTGCCGGGAACAAGAAGTTCAAAAATCATAGTGGGATATTCATTGCTGAACTTTCAGGTACAGATCTGGTATCGATACGACCATTTAAATTTAATGATCCGCAGTTTGATGTGGGCCAGCCATCAATAAGCAGAGATGGAAAATCCATGTTTTTTGCCTCAGATATGCCGGGGGGCCATGGTGGATCTGATCTTTACTCCTGTGAATTAATTGATGGTAATTGGTCCGGTCCGGTGAATCTTGGATCTACTGTGAATTCCGCGGGATCTGAAAATTATCCTTACATGCACGCCTCGGGCAAATTATATTTTACATCAAACAGACCCGGGGGTATCGGCAACCTCGATGTTTATTATACCTCAATAAGTAATGGTGCCTGGGAAAATCCACTACTTCTGCCTGAGCCGATCAATTCCACTGCTGATGATTTTGCTTTTGTGGCAGAAGATGATCTTCAGAAAGGCTATTTTTCTTCAAATCGGAGTAAAGAAGATGATATCTACGAATTTAATTCGAATATCATTCGGAAAGCTTCATGTGACACCCTTCTTGAAAATAATTACTGTTACCGCTTTTTTGAAAAGAACGCTGTAAAATATGACTCAATACCTTTTCGCTTTGAATGGAAATTCGGCGATGGTAAAAAAGCTACCGGATCTGTAGTCGAACATTGTTTTAATGGTCCCGGAACATACACAGTTCAACTTGACGTAGTAAACCTTATTACCAAAAAAGTTACCTATAATGAAAAATCTGAAACTGTAGTAGTAACAAAAATTGAGCAACCTTATATTTCAGCGCCCGACAGGATTGGAACAAATCAAAGAATAATCTTGAGCGCTGACAGTACTAATCTTCCGGGATGGAATATATCACAGTACTACTGGAACTTCGGAGACGAAACAATCGGAGTTGGAAAGGATATAGAAAAAAGATTTACCAAACCCGGCTCTTACAATATTCAGCTTATAGTATCGACAGTACCGGAACCGGGTGCAATGGTAAAGGAAGCATGTATTTCGAAAAATATTATTGTTTTCCGACAACCATGATACTGAAATCATTAAATTTGACATTAATGGAATTGAAAAAATCAATATTTAAAATAGTTCTGCTTGTTTGTTTACTTGGGATTCCGGTTTTCGTCAGATTATATGCCCAGCCTGTCCCGGGTAAAGATGAAAATATTCCATTCCTGGTAACTTTTGGGAAGGATGGTAAGACATCCTGGGGCGACGCTGATTTTTACCAGATATTTTTCTTTAGCATCCTGAAGAATTATACTCAACCGTTTTATATAAGAGTTTTTGACCCCGATTGCGGAGGTGAAAATGATGAGATTCAGGGGGAATTCAACACAAAAACAAAGTTCTCCGTTTATGGGGGTAAAGGTGTTGATCCTGAAAAAAATGAAGAATCCAGGGGTCTGTTAAAAGGATTGAATTACAAATCAGGGAACTTATTATCATCGAAGATATTTGGCAATGAAGCAAAGTACGATAACAAGTATTATTCATTCGGTCCGTTTAATCCTTCTGAGGGGGACTTCAATGCAAAATGGAACAGTAATATATTCAAAATTGTCTGCGAAGGAATAAGCGGTGACGATGGAAATCTTTATAGGTATTTTCTAAGCAGTAATCAAAATAGTAATATTCCTATTGAAGGAGCAAACGCATTTACATATTCATATCATTTCAGGATGTGGAATGACTTTAAGAGTGTGGCACACATATATCCTTATATTGATACCGGTATCGTATATATCAGGCAGAGTAATTTTGACTGGGATAATGATGGTACTATTCTGGTGGTTTCAAGATATAAACAAGGTATCTCGGTCCCGATATCAAATGAGGATAACTGGGTCAAATCAAATATACCGATTGAACCCCCGGAAGTAGGATCATCACTTGACTTTCAGTTTCATAAAAAACAGGGTGAACTGGTTAAAAATAATAATGTTGTAATTACTCTTGAAAACCAGAGAGGAGATGCATTGCAATTCTTTAGTTCACCCATTGGGGGCGTACCTTTTTACCAGCCTAAAGTAGGTTATGAGAAAGTGAAGCCCAAAAAATAAGAAAGATCCGATATGAGATTTAATATCAATTTTAAAATATTAATCAGCGCCGTCTGGTTCTTTTTTCTATTCTCTTCAATATCAAGCGGACAGACTTATAGCTTCACGAATTATGGAATTGAGAGGGATATCCCAAATGCTTTTGTTTATACTATTACTCAGTCAAACGATGGTTTTCTATGGGTCGGAACTGCTGGCGGACTGTCCAGGTTTGATGGCTATAATTTTATCCGGGTACAATATCCGGATTCTTCAGTCGGGCGGTACCCTACAAAAAGCCTTAAAGATAAACAGGGAACATTGTGGTTCGGTTGTAGTGATGGGACAGTCCTTTATGCAAAGGATAATAAACTGATTGCAGTTCCTGTTTCAAATACAAAAAGCATAAGTGAACTTATTGAAGGACCTGATGGACTGATTTACATAGTACCACAAGGCAGGGCCGTTTTTTCAGTTAATCCTTTGAACCCGGAGGAGGTACATCAGTACTCACTATCAGTTGATCCGGTATTGTTTTCTGCTTCTTTTACCAATTCAGGAAATATGCTCATTGGTACCCAGGAGAATCTTCTGGTCTGCAGACTGGAAAAAGATTCAATCTCGGTAATCAAAGTCATTGACGGATTTGATTCTTACGGTGTCACTTCGATCCACAAGACTGGTGATGGCTCAAGATTTATTCTTGGAACTGATGATAATGGTTTGTTTCAATTAAAAATAACCGATAAGGGTGAAGACCTTACGCGCCTCCCCGGCCATCCGGAGTTGAAATCACTTAAAGTTCAATCTATCATCGAGGATTCAGAAGGTTCATTCTGGATATCAACCTCCGGTTCAGGAGTAATTCAGATTGATATGTCTGATGATTATGCAGCAGTGAAATCAGAGAAATTTTATGATCTTAACTCCGGACTGACTGAGAATGATGTAAAATTAGTATTTCAGGATTTTGAAGGGAATTATTGGTTCGGATTATACGGGGAAGGAATTTCTATGCTGACATCCTATTCATTAAGCAATTATACGCCCGGTAAGAATCCGCTGGAAAATAATATTCTTTACATAAAAAATATTGATAACAATTATCTACTTGGCACACCTGCAGGATTCCATATTTTTGACTTGAATACAGGTAAGTCTCTCTCTTTCACAGATCTTACAAATCAGATCGGACACTCAGAGATAAAATCTTTTTATCTCGATCAGGCAAAGAACCTCTGGATAGGAACAGGCGGAAATGGCTTGTTTGTCAGAAATAGCAACGGGTCAGTAAAACGGATTTACAGGTCGGGTGATTATGGATCTGATGATATAAAAGATATTGAAATGGATAATAAGAATATCTGGCTGGCCACTACCAATGGGGTAATTGTTTTAGATAAAGAGGGGAACATTAAGAAGAAATTTGATATAAATAATGGATTGCCTCATAATAGTATTAATAAAATATTTCTTACAAGAGAAGGCGTTGCTTATATTGGTACAGAGAGTGATAAACTTTATACGATTGATCCCTTATTTAATATAAAGACCTTAAATGTATCGATGTCAGGAAGCAGCAGGAATAAAATACTTTCATTTACTCAAACCAGCGATGGTGCAATATGGGCTGCAACTGAAGGGAATGGGATATTCAAATTTATTAACGATTCACTTACCGCAATTAACCGATCAAATGATTTAATGTCGAATTATTGCTATAGTATTCTGGCTGATAAAGATAACAATATCTGGGTTGGTCATATCAAAGCATTTTCAATGATAAATTCTTATTCCGGAACTGTAAGAGTTTTTGGGACTGATTTTGCTAAAGTCGGAATGTGCAATGCTGAAGGCATGTTTGAATCGAACGACAAAAAAATCTTAATTGGGACAACTGAAGGTTTAATTATCTATGACCGGTTAAAGGAAAAGAAGAGTGCGCATGCGCCATTAAATAACATAAATATAATAGAGATAAATGATGTGTCATATCCTTACCAACCATCCTTTGTCCTGCCTTTTATGAAGTATAAGATCAAAGTCTATTATTCGGGTATTAATTTCAGTTCACCTGAAAAAGTTTATTACAGTACTTTTCTCGAAAACGTTGATCTTGACTGGAGCAAAATGAATACTTCACGAGAAGCAACTTTTAGTCTGAGTGACGGTAAATACAAATTTAATCTTATTTCTGTAAATGGAGATGGTTTCTCTCAGGCAACACCGGTTTCGATTAGTATTCTGATCAAGAAACCTTTCTATAGAACCTGGTGGTTTATCCTGTCTGCCATAGCTGTTATGACCGGTTTTGTAATTCTGATAATAAGAGAAAGGGATAAAACACAAAAAAAGATTCAGGAATACCTTGAATCAGAACTTGCAGCCAGAACCAGTGTTGTAATGAAGCAGAAAGGGGAAATTGAACTTCAGAACATTGAGATTACGGATAGTATAAACTATGCCAAGAGAATACAAACAAGCATCTTGCCAGATATCAACAAACTTAAAGATACTTTTAAGGATGCATTTATCCTGTTCCATCCGAGGGATATTGTTAGTGGTGATTTTTATTGGTTCGATAAACTTGAGGATGATAAGTTTATTCTGGTCTGTGCTGATTCTACAGGCCATGGTGTTCCTGGTGCATTCATGTCGATGATTGGATCAACACTCCTTCAGGATATAGTTACACGAAAGAGAATTTCAAAACCCTCCGAAATACTTAGCCTGCTGGATGAACAGATTTTCTCCACACTTAATCAGAATGTGGAATTGGGTGTCTCCAATGACGGTATGGATATGGTGGTATGTGAATTTAGTATTTCAACACGCCATATCAGATTCGCTTCAGCAATGCGACCTGTTATACTCGTACTCGATGGTGAACCATTATATATTAAAGGTAACAGATCATCAGTGGGAGGTGAATCGGTTATTGAGAAATTCTTCGACGATCAGGAGTACTATCTTAAGGAAGGGGACACTATCTATCTGTTCTCTGACGGATTACCCGACCAATTTGGAGGAGCAGATGGCAAAAAAATGAAAATAGCAAGGTTAAAACGAATGATTGAGCAGGTTTCAAAGCTCCCTATGGATGAGCAAAAGGAAGCTATGGCTAAATTCTATTTTGATTGGAAAGGTTCTTATGAACAGGTCGATGATGTCCTTCTGATCGGGGTGAAAGTGTGAAAAGGCTATTTATACGTATTATTTACAGAAAGCGCTATTTCAGTGGTGGAAACAACATTGCTCTCGTTCAGAGCCCTGTCTTTAATATAGAAATCATATCTGATTATATTAGAATCTTTAGGTTCATAGAATGTGTAAACGAAAGTAACAGAGATTGTTCCTTTCAATATTTTATTCTGCCCAAGCCTCTCCATAAATGGTATCCTGCAGGATGACGGTTTTAATGGATCATTGTCCGGAGTGGGTAACATAACTCCTCCCTTTTTCCTGAAGAGAGTGAAAAACAAATTTGTTGAATCCACCATCCCATCTGATGGTGCATTCAGTCCAAGGTCGCCATCGCCATCTTCAAAATGAAACCTGAGTCTTCCCCCCTTAGATTTATTGCCCAGAATATCTGTTGTATCGAAAATTGTAAAGTTGTTAAATTCAATATGAGGAACTGCTGGCAATTGCACTATCTTCCTGCATGAATCCAGACAGATCAGAATAACAAAAATTAATAATAGATACCTGATTTCTTTCATGGTTTAAAGTCAATATATTTTCACAACAAAAACCACACCAAATTTGATCATTTTTTTCTGAAAAATATCCTTATCGGAACGCCGGTAAATTCAAATTTCTCCCTCATCCTGTTCTCCAGATACCTTTTATAAGGATCCTTCACATATTGCGGGAGGTTACAAAAAAAAGCAAAAGCCGGGGTATATATAGGAAGTTGAGTCACATACTTGATCTTAACATATTTCCCTTTTAACGCCGGCGGCGGATTGTTTTTAACAACCTGTAGCATCACTTCGTTTAATTCAGATGTGCTGATCTTCCTGTTCCTGTTCTTGTTTACCTGATCAACCAATTCAAGTACTTTATGAATCCGCTGTTTATTAATTGCAGAGATAAACAGAATGGGATAATCGGTGAAAGGGGCTGTTTTTTCCTTTATATCGTTTTCAAACAAATTTGTTGTGTTGTTTTCTTTTTCAATAAGATCCCATTTATTAACCAGTACTATCATCCCTTTGTTATTCTTTTGAATAAGCGACATAATATTGAGATCCTGGGATTCAATTCCTCTTGTAGCATCAATAAGAAGCAGACAGATATCTGAATTTTCAATGGTTTTAACAGCCCGCATTACAGAATAAAACTCTATATCTTCACTTACTTTCCCCTTTTTGCGTAAACCTGCTGTATCAACGAGGAGAAAATCGTGCTGAAATTTGTTATATCTGGTGTATATTGAATCACGCGTTGTACCGGCTACCGGAGTGACAATATTTCTTTCTTCTCCGAGAAGAGAATTTACCAACGATGATTTGCCGACGTTTGGCCGGCCAACAATCGCAATCCTTGGCAGATCAGGGATCTGCACGGGCTCCTCCCGGGGCAGGCTTTTTACTACCTCGTCGAGAAGTTCTCCTGTGCCACTGCCGTTCATGGAGCTTAACGGGAAATAATCACCCAAACCAAGATTGTAAAATTCATTGGCATCCATAAGCCTTTCACCATTATCTACCTTATTCACTACAAGCAATACTTTCTTGTCAACCCTTCTGAGAAGAGAGGCTACTGATGTATCCAGGTCGTGAATACCACATGTTACATCAACCATAAAGAGTATGACATCCGACTCTTCGATGGCAAGTAATACCTGTTTATTTATTTCTTCTTCAAAAATGTCATCAGAGTTTTGAACATACCCGCCTGTATCGATTACTGAAAAATCGATTCCATTCCAGAACGACACTCCATAGTTGCGATCGCGGGTAACTCCGCTTACTTCATCAACTATCGCTTCCCTTGAAGTGGTAAGCCTGTTGAAAAGTGTCGATTTCCCAACATTTGGTCTTCCTACTATTGCAACTATTCTACTCATAAAATATTTAAAATATTTATCTTATTGATAACCAAATCTTTTAAGAATCAGCGGTTTATCTCTCCAGTCCTTAGTTACCTTTACATATAACTCAAGGTAAATTTTTTTCCTGAAAAAATCCTCCATATCTCGCCTGGCTTCAGTACCCACTCTTTTTAACATAGATCCTTTATGACCAATAATTATACCTTTCTGACTGTCACGTGTAACATGGATAAGCGCTCTTATTTTAATGATATCTTTTTCTTCTTTAAAGCTTTCAATTTCTATCTCAACAGAATAAGGGATTTCTTTCTGGTAATTTACAAGAATTTTTTCACGTATTATCTCTGAAGCAAAAAACCGTTCGTATTTGTCAGTAAGCTGATCTTTTGGGAAAAAAGGAGGGCTCTCAGGAAGTTTTACCAGAATAGCGTTCAGAAGAGAGTCGAGGTTAAAGTTTTTAAGTGCGGAGATCGGGATGACAGGTGACGATGGAAAGGCAATATGCCATGATTCAACAACTTTTTCAAGGTCATCCTGAGTTGTAAGGTCAACCTTATTTATACCAATAATTACAGGAATTCCCGATTCTTTTATCTTATCAATATATTCACCTTCTTCAGCAGTCCGTTCTGTAACATCAGTAACATAAAGAATCAAGTCTGCATCATAGAGGGCTGAATTGACAAAATTCATCATTGTCTCCTGAAGCTTATATTGAGGTCTTAGTATTCCGGGAGTATCAGAGTATACAATCTGGAAATCCTCACCATTAACAATACCCATTATCCGGTGACGGGTTGTCTGAGCTTTTGAAGTAATAATAGAAAGTTTCTCTCCGACAAGAGCGTTCATAATAGTCGATTTCCCGACATTAGGATTCCCCAGTATATTTACAAAACCTGCTCTGTGACTCATCTTTAAAGATTAAAATATACCTCTTTTAAGCATAGTTACCTCCTTGTCATTAAGGTACCGCCACTTTCCTCTTTGAACATTTTTCTTGGTAAGCCCGGCAAAATATACCCGGTCAAGCTTCTTAACCCTATAGCCAAGCGTTTCAAACATCCTTCGAATAACTCTGTTTTGCCCTGAGTGAAGCTCTATCCCTATCTGGCTTTTATCGTCAGGATCAGCATAAGATACTGCATCTGCTACAATTGTCATTCCATCAAGTTCGACACCTTCCGTCAGTTTAAAAAGATCATTTTTGGTTACAGGGTTATCAAGAAAGACATGATATATTTTTTTCCTTTTATACTTAGGGTGGGTGAGTTTTCCTGCAAGATCGCCATCATTTGTAAGCAGAAGGACTCCGGTTGTTGCCTTATCAAGTCGCCCGACAGGATAAACTCTTTCAGCACAGGTATCTCCGATGAGCTCAAGTACTGTATGTTCTGCATGTGGATCTTCAACGGTAGTAACATAATCTTTTGGCTTATTCATGAGTATATAAACCTTTTTTTCAGCCGAAAGTCTTTTATTTTTAAACCTGACATCATCATCATAACTGACCTTTGTACCCATATCTGTTACAATGTGACCATTAACTGATATAAGTCCGTTTTTTATATGTTCATCAGCATCTCTCCGGGAACAGACACCACTGTTTGCAATGAACCTGTTAAGTCTGATTAATTCAATTTCCTTTTTTACGCCCTTCAAAGCTGACTTCTCCGGTCTTGCATTGGGATTTCCTCCCTGTTTGCTGCTCCTTCTGTCACTTGCATCAGGTCTTTCATATTTTCTCACGGGCCTTCCTGCAGGTTTTCTGTTCTCCATATCAATTAATTATCAGGGTGCAAAGGTACAATTATTTGATGATATTTTGATTTGATGTTTTTTTTGCACCTTTGTAAATCTGAAGATCCTCTCAATATGGCACTGATAAAATCAATATCCGGAATCCGGGGAACAATTGGCGGAAAACCTGGAGAAAGTCTCTCACCGGTAGACATAGTAAAATTTGCAGCGGCATTTGGAACCTGGGTCCAGTCACGACATCAAAAGAGTGGATTGAAAGTAATTGTGGGTCGTGACGCCCGAAAATCAGGAAGTATGGTAAATAACCTGGTAATTACCACTTTGCGTAGTCTGGGAATTAGTGTGATTGACCTTGGCATGGCAACAACTCCTACTGTAGAACTTGCAGTTACCGGGATACATGCTGATGGAGGAATTATTATTACTGCAAGCCATAACCCGGCAGAATGGAATGCTCTAAAACTGCTTAATGAGAAAGGGGAGTTCCTTTCAGCTCTGGATGGTATGAATGTATTGGAAATTGCCGCGAGAGAAGATTTTAATTTTATTTCGAATGATCTTACCGGATCTCTTGAGCAGGACGACTCATGGGGAAAGAAGCATATTGATCTGATACTCGCTTTAAAGCTCGTTGATATAAAAGCAATCAAAACTGCAGACTTCACTGTAGCTATAGATTGTATCAATTCGGTTGGCGGAATAATTCTGCCACATCTACTCAAGTCTTTGGGAGTAGACAAAGTGATTGAGCTTAATACATTTCCAGATGGTAATTTTGCACATAACCCTGAGCCTCTGCCTGAAAACCTTAAAGGTATTTCAGAGTTTGTGGTAAAGGGCAGCGCCGATATCGGGTTTGTTGTTGACCCCGATGTTGACCGTCTTGCCATTGTATGCGAAGATGGGAGGATGTTTGGTGAGGAGTATACTCTTGTCTCGATCTCCGATTATATCCTTAAAAATACTCCCGGGAATACAGTATCTAATCTTTCTTCAACTAAAGCTTTAAAAGATATTACTGCCGGGTATGGCTGCAAACACTACTCAGCATCTGTTGGTGAAGTAAATGTTGTAGAAGAGATGAAAAAAAGAAATGCAGTAATAGGTGGTGAGGGCAATGGTGGCGTAATTTACCCTGAACTGCATTACGGTCGTGATGCCTTGGTTGGAATAGCACTGTTTCTGTCACATCTGGCAAAAAGTAAAATGAATTGTTCAGTTTTACGAAAGATATATCCACAATATGTTATTGCCAAGAAAAAGCTCACTCTTGATCCGTCCGTCGAATTTAGTCAGATCACCGATGCTGTAAAAGATTATTTTAAGGGGCATCTGATGGATGAGAGAGATGGTTTATGGATTGAACATAATAATGGATGGGTTCAGATCAGGAAATCGAATACCGAACCAATTATGCGTATTTATGCTGAAGGAAGAACTAATGATGAGGCAAATGATCTGGCCGATTCAGTTATAGGAATTGTTAAAAAAACCTAATTTCATTCTATTTTGTCAGCACAGCCGGAATAAATCAACCTGCAACGATGTCTTTAGGTTTATATAGCCTACATTTTTAAACATACGAGCTCCATCATACCATTAAAATCAAATTATATTTATGATGAAAAGAACATTTATTATCACAGGTATTATTGTTGTTGCTGCAATCATAGTTCTGATTGTTATCATCAAATTGACCTCCAGGAAAGATGTATCAAACCTGTTTGCTGAGTCGGAAAAAGGGCAGTTTGATATAGTTGTAACTACAACCGGGGAATTGCAGGCAAAAAAATCGACTGACATTTTTGGTCCGGACTTTTCCCAGAGCAGAGGTATCAGGGCAATGGACATAAAACTAACGGATATAGTCCCTGAAGGTACTGAGGTAAAAGGTGGAGATTATGTTGCAACACTCGACAGGACAGCATTTGATAATAGTTTGAAAGACGAACTTGAAAGACTTATTACTTTTGAAACTAATCTGGAAATGAAAATACTTGATACTGCGGTTACTCTCAGTAATTTAAGGGATAATATCAAGAATCTGGGATTTTCAGTTGAAGAAGCTGCAATAACACTTCAACAATCAAAATATGAACCTCCCACAACCATACGACAGGCAGAAATATCGCTTGATAAAGCTAACCGTACACTCGACCAGTCAAAAAGAGGTTATTCTCTGAGAGTTGAACAGGCCAAGTCAGATATGAGAACAAATAAAACCAATCTTGCTGAACAACGTACAAGAGTCAGCGATCTTCAGACAGTACTGTCGAAGTTTATTATTACTGCTCCATCCTCGGGCATGATTATTTATAAACGCGACAGGATGGGAGCCAAAAGGAAATTGGGCTCTTCAATCAGTCCATGGGATAATGTTGTTGCTACCCTCCCTGACATGTCGTCGATGATGTCAAAAACTTATGTTAATGAAATCGATGTAAGCAAAGTCAAAACTGGACAGCATGTTGAGATTCTGGTAGACGCCTTTCCGGAAAAATCTTATACCGGAACAGTCACAAGTGTCGCTAATATAGGAGAGCAGTTGCCAAATGCCGATGCAAAAGTTTTTGAGGTTCTTATCGAAGTAGACGGATCTGATCCGATCTTAAGACCTTCAATGACAACAGGTAACAAGATTGTCACAAAAACAATTGATAATGTGACTTATATCCCGCTTGAAAGTGTACAGGCAGGTACTGACAGTATTCCTTATGTTTATATGAAAAACGGAACAAGACAAGTTGTTGTACTTGGGGAATCCAACGAAAATAATGTTGTCATTGAACAAGGATTGCAACCTGGAACTCAGATTTATCTTAATACACCTGCAAAAGCAGAAAATTTCAAATTGACAGGTGAAGAGTTAGTCTCGGTCATTAAAGATCGCGCAAAAACGAAAAAAGCTGAAGAGATGCGTCTCAGGCAGGAAGCTGAAAAGGCCAAAGTAGAAGGTGGAAGAATGTCTGGCAGTCCGGGAATGAATATTACTCCTGAGATGATGCAGCGATTTCAGAACAGGAGAGATAATCAATCAGGTGGTCCGAATGGCGCTCCAAGAGATACCGCGGCAATGAAAAGGATGATGAAAAGGCGGAATAACCAGCAGGGTGGTGTCAGGGATACCTCTGCAGGAACAAGGAGAAGACAGTCGGGAGAGCAGAGTACCCGACAAAACAGTCAGGTTGCTACCCCTGCATCAGTTAAGAAATAATTAATTAAACCGGGAATAATATGTTCAGATTTATATTAAGATATTTCCACGATATTGAAATTGCTGTTGAATCCATTGTCTCAAACAAGCTGAAATCAATGCTGACAGCACTTGGAATAATATTCGGGGTGGCAGCAGTTATCGCGATGCTCGCGATCGGGAAAGGCGCCAAACAGGAGATAATGGAACAGATGAAGATGGTAGGAGTAAACAATATCCTCATCAATCCGGTCATTGCAGATAAATCGTCTTCCACAACTGAGGGGGAGAAACAGCAAAAGAAATTCTCGAGGGGATTAAATCTACTTGATGTGGATGCAATTAGGGAAACACTTCCATCAGTGAAGCGAATAAGTCCTGAGATTTCATTTAACTCAATAGCAATGCTTAACGGTGTAAAGTATACTGCCAAGCTTGTAGGAGTCTCCAATGATTATTTTTTCTTATACAACTTGCCTCTTGTAGGTGGAGCTTTCTTTAATTCATTTCAGGAAGAGAATGGGATACAGGTTTGTATTATTGGAGCAAATATCAGATCAAAATTCTTCAGTAAAATTGACCCTCTTGGTCAGTATATAAAATTTAACGGGATTTGGCTCAAGGTAATCGGAGTACTCCAGAAAACCAACGTGAGTCTTACAGGATTTGAAGAAAAAGGGGTAAATGTTTATAACGACAACATTTATATTCCCATCCAGACAATGCTTTTAAGATACCAGAACAGAGCCCTTCTTAATACAAAACTGGTTTCGGAAGCCTCTTCAAGACAGTTTTATGGTGGAGGAATGGCGAGAGTAGTTGTCAGCAGTGCTGATGCATCAAGTAATACTGAGACAAATTATAATCAACTCGACAGAATAGTCGTTCAGGTAACTGAAACCGAGCAGCTGCAACCAACAACAGAAATTCTGAGCCGTATGCTTACAAGACGTCATACAGGCGTAAAGGACTTTGAGATAACCGTGCCGGAATTACTGCTTAAACAGCAACAAAGGACAAAAGATATCTTTAATGTTGTTCTTGGAGCTATAGCCAGTATCTCACTTATCGTTGGTGGAATCGGAATTATGAATATCATGTTTGCTTCGGTTATGGAAAGGATAAAAGAGATAGGTACCAGGATGGCAATAGGAGCCAAGAAAATGGATATTGTTGTACAGTTTCTATCTGAAGCTGTTCTTATAAGCGTATCAGGAGGTTTTATTGGCGTGTTCTTTGGCGTCATTATGGCTAAACTGATAGAGCAAATTGCCGGGATTATGACAATTGTCTCCTTCTTCTCCGTATTTATTGCTTTTGGGGTATCAGCAGCTGTTGGAGTAATCTTTGGTTATTCCCCGGCAAAAAGAGCATCAGAAAAAGATCCTATTGAATCTTTGAGGCATGAATAACCCCTTCTGCCTCACAAGTTCGGCACCCCGCCTGGCGGGGAAAGATGGTATAAATTATTATATTATAAAAATGAAGAAATTACTTTTATTTTCACTCATAGTTGTGCTTCTTGTTTCTTCGAAGGAAATAATTGCACAGGAAGTCAAAAAACTCACATTCGAGGAAGTTATTAAGCTTGCTGAAGAGCAGTCACCGAATGCTTTGATTGCCAAACACAGGTATCGCTCCAGCTACTGGCAGTATAGATCATTTAAGGCACAGTATCTGCCATCAATTACTTTGTTCGGTACAACACCAGACTTTAGTAATGGTCTGGATAAAGTTTACGATTCACAAAATGATCTTTATATCTACAAGCGCAAAAATACAATTAGTAATCTGGGAACTTTAGCTCTTTCTCAAAATATAGGCCCAACAGGTACAGTAATATCGTTGAGATCGGACCTTACACTTTTCAGGGACGTTGAGCGTAACCTTCGAACTAATTATATCACTAATCCTGTTAGTATAGATATTACGCAGCCTATCAGGAAATATAATACATTAAAATGGCAGAAGAAAATTGAACCTGTAAAATATAATGCTGCAAAGAAAGCTTACCTGGCAAATATTGAAGGAGTACACCTCAGTGCCGTTATGAATTTCTTTTCCCTGGCTTTAGCTCAGATAAATAAGCAGATATCAGAGATGAACTATTCCAACGCTGATACTTTGTTCAGGATAGCAAAGGGAAGATATCAATTAGGTACTATTGCTGAAGATGAACTTTTACAGATGCAACTCTCCTGGCTAAATGCAGAAACTTCCAGGAAGCAGGCTGATATGAACTTACGTGACAGAGAAATAAGGTTAAGATCATTTCTTGGATATAATGAAAATGTAAGACTGGAACTTATACTTCCGGATAAAATACCTGATTTGCAGGTTGAGATGAAGGAAGTCCTCGATCTGGCAATGAATAATAATCCGGATTTGTTAAATCAACAAATCAATGTTCTTAATGCCCAGAGTAATGCTGCGCAGGCTAAGGCGTCAAAAGGGCTTAATGCCAGCGTGACGGCATCACTTGGTCTATCGCAACAGTCAACTGATTTTGCAACTGCTTATAATAACCTGAGCAATTCCCAAAGAGTGAGAGTCGGGTTTACTTTGCCAATTCTTGACTGGGGCCTGGGTAAAGGCAGATACCAGATGGCAAAATCAAGCCTTGAACTGGCACAGGTTCAGGCAAATCAGGCGGTGGTCGATTTTCAGCAGAATCTATTCCTGGATGTTGAACAGTTCAACCTTCAGAAAAGCCAGGTTGCTATTGCAGCAAAATCTGACACAGTTGCAATGAAAAGATATGAGGTTACTAAACAGCGATTCCTTATAGGTAAGATTGCAGTTCTTGACTTGAATGATGCTGATAGCCGCAAGGATCAGAACAAAAGAGCTTATGTTCAGTCCTTGCAGGATTACTGGAGTTTTTTCTATAATATCCGAAGCCTCACACTGTTCGACTTTATAAATAGGAGTCAACTCGATACTGATTACGAAAAACTGCTTCAATAATAAATTTTTGCCTCCCAACCTCCCTTTTAGGGGTTTTTCGTCAGAAACAAATGCCTTTAATTTGAGTGTTTTTGCAAAATTTTAATATCTTTGCGCCTCAATCAAAGAAGAATAACGAAAAACTCTTACATAATCCCAAAAGAATAGACAAATGCAGAATAAAGCAGCTATCATCGTTCTGGCAATTGCATTAGGGTTGGTATCAATTTATCAGCTTTCATTTACAGGTGCAACCTATAAGGTAAAGAAAGAAGCCAAAGTATATGCAAATGGAGACCTGGAAAAAGAAACTCAGTACCTCGATTCAATTTCCACACTTCCAAAAGAAAAATGGAGTTTTCTTGGAAACACATTCAAAGAGTGTCAGAAAAAAGAACTGAACCTCGGTCTCGACCTTAAAGGCGGGATGAACGTTATACTTGAAGTCTCTGTTGAAGATATTTTAAAAGCTCTCTCAAACTATAATCCTGATAAAAGTTTCAATGCAGCTCTGATCAGGGCAAAAGAACTTCAGAAATCCAGCCAGTCAGATTATCTTACTTTATTCGGCAAAGCTTTCCAGGAGATTGACCCGAATGCAAAGCTTGCTTCAGTATTTGGAACTGTTGAACTGAAAGAGAAAATCAATTTTAATTCAACAAACGACCAGGTTCTTAAAGTCCTTGACAGTGAAGTTACGGGCGCTATAACCAATGCATTTAATATCCTTCGAACCAGGATCGACCGTTTTGGTGTAGTTCAACCTAATATTACTCAGCTCTCAACAAAAGGTCAGATTCTGATTGAATTACCCGGGCAGAATAATCCAAAACGAGTTCGTGAACTACTCCAGGGAACGGCCAACCTTGAATTCTGGGAGACATACGAAAACAGCGAGATAATCGGTTACCTTTCAAAAGCAAATAATCTTCTGAAAGAGATTCAGGCAAATACTGAGAAAACAAAATCAAAAACAACTGAACCATCGGTAACGGGCGCAATATCTGATACTACCAAAAAAAATCAGTCACTTCTTGACCTGATCAATAAAGATACAACGAAAGTTGCCGGTGCAAGTACTCGTGAAGGATTTACCCTTCAGAATCCATTATTTGGTATACTTGTTCCCAGGGTAACTGCTCAAGGACAGCCTCTGCCTTCATGTATGATAGGACTTGCAAGTTCAAAGGATACTGCAAAGGTTAATACTTATCTGAAAATGAACCAGATAAAAGCTCTGTTTCCACGCGATCTTAAACTTATGTGGAGCCAGAACCCCGATAAACAGGACCCCACAAAAACAATGTACGAACTTCATGCAATTAAAATTACTACCCGCGACGGACGGCCTCCTCTTGGTGGAGATGTTATTACTTCAGCCAGAACTTCTACAGGAGTAGGTGGGGATGTGAAAGTTGATATGTCGATGAATTCCGAAGGCTCTAAGACCTGGGCCAGAATGACACGTGAAAACATCCAGCGATGCCTTGTTGTTGTACTTGATGGTTATGTACGTTCCTATCCCCGGGTTCAAAATGAGATCAATGGCGGAAGTACCGAAATAACAGGAGATTTCACGATTGAGGAGGCTGATGACCTTGCTAACATACTGAAATCAGGTAAATTACCAGCTCCAACACACATTATTTCAGATACAATTGTCGGACCAACTCTTGGTAAAGAAGCAATTAATTCCGGTTTTATTTCATTCTTTGTGGCATTCGCCCTTGTATTGGGATTTATGGTATTCTATTATAGCAAGAGCGCCGGTACAATTGCAGATATCGCTCTCTTTGCCAATCTCTTCCTCCTTTTCGGAGTACTGGCTTCACTCAATGCTGTTCTATCGCTTCCGGGTATTGCCGGCATAGTCCTCACAATGGGTATGGACGTTGATGCAAACATTCTTATATTTGAACGAATAAGGGAGGAACTGCGAGGTGGAAAAGGAATCAAACTGGCATTAAACGATGGATACAAACGTGCTTACCCCGCAATTATCGACTCAAAAGTAACAACAATGCTTACAGGTATAGTACTCTATATTTTTGGAACGGGTCCTATCAGAAGTTTTGCAACAACCCTTATTATCGGGATTATGACTTCAGTTTTTGCATCTATATTCCTGACACGAATAATATATGAAGCTCTCCTGAAAAGGAATGTTAATCTTCATTTCTCGATTAAGCTTACTGCTAACATTTTCAAACATACCAAAATAGATTTTATAGGTATGAGAAAATACTTCTATATTATTTCCGGGATCATTATTACATCAGGTATAGTTTCATTGTTTGTCAGAGGACTTAATCCGGGTATCGATTTTGCCGGGGGACGTTCATTTGTGATAAGATTTGATAAACCGGTTATTACAGAAGATATTGCTGCCAAACTTAATATAGCATTCGGAGATCTTCCGCAGGTTGTAACCTATGGTAAACAAGATCAGGTTAAAATCACAACAAAGTACAAGATCAACGAAAATGGAGTTGAAGATGAGGTAGATACCAAGCTTTATGAAGGATTAAAATCTTTCATTCCGGCTGATGTTACAAAAGAAGTTTTTTTGGATAAATACAGGGTAAGTTCTGAGACTGTTGGTCCCGTAGTTGCCGCAGATATCAAGATCAACGCTTTCTATGCAGTTGGCATAGCGCTTCTCCTCATTTTCTTATATATCTTCATGAGATACCGTTACTGGCAGTATGGATTTGGGGCTGTCGCATCTCTGGCACACGACGTTCTTCTTGTTCTCGGTGTCTATTCTTTACTTTGGGGGCACATGCCATTTTCAATGGAGATAGATCAATCATTCATTGCAGCCATTCTTACCGTAATCGGATTCTCTGTCAGCGATACCGTAATTGTCTTTGACAGGACAAGGGAATTCCTTCCTTTATACCGTAAACGTCCTTTTAAAGAGGTACTTAATATGGCATTGAACTCAACCCTGAGCAGAACTATAAATACAACTTTTGCAGTGATCCTTACAATTCTTGCCATGTTCATCTTCGGTGGTGCAGTGATCCGTGGATTTATGTTCGCACTCCTGGTTGGTATCGGAACCGGTGTATATTCATCAGTATTCGTTGCAACCGCTTTAATGTACGACACAACGCCCAAATCAAAGGAAATGATAGAGGAAACTAAAGCAAAAATTAAAGC
>JANYIW010000102.1 GCA_025358645.1 Bacteroidales bacterium | reverse complement strand
TATGAAAGTACTTGGTATCAACTGCAGTCCCCGCAAGGGCGGGAATACGGAATTACTTATATATGAGGTATTTAAAGCTCTCGAGGCAGAAGGAATTAAAACTGAATTTTTTCAGCTTGGTGGAAAAGATGTAAATGGGTGTATAGCTTGTATGAAATGCAGGAAAAAGAAAGATGGAATATGTCACCAGAAGAATGAAGTTATAAATAAATGCATTGGAAGGATGTTAAAAGCCGATGCAATAATTATAGGATCACCTGTATACAATGCTGATATCACAGCAGATGCCAAGGCATTTATTGAGGTGGCAAGTTATGCTCTTGGGGAAGCAGGCAACCCTTTAAAACACATCCCGGGAGCAGCGGTAATTGCAGTCAGACGTGCAGGGGCTATCCATGCTTTTGACAGTATAAATCATTTCTTCCTGATCAATGAAATGATCATACCCGGATCGTCATACTGGAACATAGGTATAGGTCGGGAAAAGGGAGAAGTTCTTAAAGACGAAGAAGGTATGAGAACAATGAAGGACCTGGGTGAAAATATGGCCTGGTTACTGAAAAAGATAAAAGATAATATTTAAAGACATCAAGACTGAAAGACATTAAGACTGAAAGACCTTAGGGCTACCAGACAAGAAAACCGGCTATTAAGCCGGTTTTCTCTTTAGTTTAGATCAGTATAGTTTAGTCTTAGTAGTTATCGCGCTCCACATAATGTGTATGAAGCAGTTCGTGCGACTTGTGACTGTTAGGCTGGTCGAGGAACTCCTTATAGATTGCAATAACATCGGGATTAAGATGAGATTTACGTAACTCCTTGTGTTCATCTTCTGCATAGATAGCCGCCATACGTTTTTGCCTAATCTTCAGGTTGGTTGGAATAGGCTGTCCGCCACCACCAATACACCCTCCCGGACAAGCCATTATCTCAACAAAATGATAAGTAGCTTTTCCGTCTCTGACCATCTTCATTATTTTGTTGGCATTAGCCAGTCCATGTGCAATAGCTACCTTCAGTTCAGCGCCTTCAAGAAATTTCCAGGCCTCAACACAACCTTCAATTTTAATTGTTGCTTCTTTTACTCCATCCATACCTCTTACCGGGGTAATGTTAAGATTTCCAAAGGGAACCTCTCGTCCGGTAACTATCTCATAAGCGGTACGTAAAGCAGCTTCCATAACTCCTCCTGTGGCGCCGAAGATGACTCCTGCACCTGTAGAGTTCCCCATTACTGAATCGTAATTTGCTTCTTCAATATTTCTGAAGTCAATACCTGCCTGCTTAATCATAACAGCAAGTTCGCGGGTAGTAAGAACATAATCAACATCTTTAAAACCGCTGGAGCGCATCTCAGGTCTGTCAGCTTCAAATTTCTTAGCCGTACATGGCATTATAGATACTGAAACAATTTTTGAAGGGTCGATATTATTTTTCTTAGCATAGAATGTTTTGGCAAGCGCGCCAAACATCTGTTGTGGTGATTTACAGGTTGACATATTCGGAAGGAATTCCGGGTATTTATGTTCCACAAATTTTATCCAGCCTGGGGAACAGGATGTAAACATTGGTAACGATATACTCTTATCCCCATCTACAAGGGCTTTCTTAAGTCTTACAAGCAGTTCAGTACCTTCTTCCATTATTGTAAGATCGGCGCTAAAGTCTGTATCAAGAACAGAATTGAAACCTAATTGTCTTAGAGCATTTACCATTTTCCCTGTTACCCTTTCACCAGGATCGTAACCCAGATCTTCACCAAGTGCAACTCTTACTGCAGGAGCAGTCTGCACTACCACATGTTTATCGGGATCATAAATTGCATCCCAAACCTGGTCGATAGCTGTTTTTTCAACAAGCGCTCCTGTGGGGCATCTGTTAACACATTGTCCGCAATTGGTGCATACAACCTGACTCATTGGCCTGTTGTGGAAAGATGATATCTTCTGATGAGCGCCTTTATTGGCAACAGTTATTGCAGCCACAGACTGTAATTCAGAGCATGTTCTTACGCAACGCTGACAACGAATACACTTGCTGTCATCTTTGATAAATGATGCAGAAGACCTGTCAATGCTGTATTTTTTATCTTCTACAAGATCAAGGAAGACATGGTCGCCAAATGCGAAATCATTTGCCAGAGACTGAAGTTCGCAGTTTTGATTTTTGTAACATTTTGTACAATCTGATCTGTGTTCGGAGAGCAGTAATTCAACAATATGTTTACGGGCATTTCGAACCTTCAGAGTATTTGTGTGAATCTCCATACCTTCAGCGGCAGGAGTTGCACAGGAGGCTATAAGTGTCTTTGCTCCTTTTTGTTCAACAATACATACACGGCAGTTGCCTGCTACACAGAGGTCATCATGGTTACATAAGGTAGGAATGTTTATCTTCAGTTTCCTGGCAGCTGCCAGAACAGTTGTTCCATTCTGAACCGCGACCTTCTGGTCATTTATAAGCAGATTTATCATGATTTTTCGTTTTTGTCTGATTAATTAGTAGATGATCTCTTCCTTAAAATTACCAACTATCGATTTAAATGCATTCCCAACTGATTGTCCAAGACCACATTTAGCAGCGATTTTCATTGTATCTGCCAATTTCATCAGTTCATTAAGGTAGGTTGATTTCGCTTCTCCTTTTTTGACTTTTTCAACTCCCTTGAGTAACTGCTGGCATCCTACGCGGCATGGAGTACACTGACCACATGATTCTTCAGTAAAGAATTCGAGGTAATTATGAAGAACATTATACATCGATCTTGAACTGTTGAAAAGCTTCATAGATCCTCCTGTTGGTACACCTTCAAACCCGATTATCGTTTCTGCAAATTTCTTCCTGGGGACGCAAAAACCTGAAGCGCCACCTACTTGTACTGCCTTGGTATCACCATCACCAAATTCGTTTACAAACTGCTGGACTGTCATGCCCAACTCAAGTTCAAATATGCCCGGAGTAGGTGTATCTCCTGATACTGAGAATACTTTAGATCCTCTTGAATCTTTTGTCCCGTACTGGATGAAGTTTTTAGCGCCATGCTGAACGATCATCATCGCGGTCACAAGAGTTTCAACATTATTAATAGAGGTCGGTTTCCCATAAACGCCTGATACAGTTGGATATGGAGGTTTATTCCGGGGCTCACCGCGCTTTCCTTCAATTGATTCAAAGAGTGCGCTTTCCTCACCACAAATATATGCTCCGCTACCCAGACGATATTCTATTTCAAAATCGTAACCTATCTTTTTTATCATCTTATGAAATGAATCGAGTTCGATCATCAGTTTTGGTAAAAGATAACGGTACTCACCTCTCAGATAAACTATACCTTTTTTTGCTCCAATAGCTTTACCAGCAATTGCCATTCCACCATGAACCTTGTTTGAAACCCTGTCAAGTATCTCACGGTCTTTGAATGTTCCGGGTTCTCCTTCATCGGCATTACATACAATATATTTCTCAGGACTCTTTGCTTCAGAAGTAAATTTCCATTTCATTCCTGTTGGAAATCCGGCGCCTCCCCTTCCTTTAAGCCCTGAGTTAAGTATCTCCTGGATAATCTCATCTTTGCTCATTTTGAAGCCTTTGGCAAGCACTTCATGATTATCAATTTTTTCGAATATAAGGTCAACTTTATTTAATCCTTTGTTTTCCATGATTTTGACGGATATTTATTTTTGCATGTAATCTTTAATAATCTCAGTTACCTTCTCTGGGGTAAGTTCCGTAAAAGGTAAGTCATTGATAAGAATGGCAGGAGCTTTATGACACCATCCGATACAGTTAGTCTCAATGAGACTGAATTGGTTGTCGGGGGTTGTTTCTCCTACCTTTATATTAAGCATTTCTTCAATACTCTGAATTATATCACTCTTCCCCTTCATTGAGCATGTAATTGTTTTACAAACTCTTATAACATATTTACCCTTTACCTGAGTGTCGAGAAAGGTATAAAATGAAGCTGTCCCGTAAACTTCAGCAGCTGAGATATCGAGTTCTCTCGCAACTTCGACCATCGCTTCATCAGTCAGATAATTGTGTTTTTGCACAATCGCCTGAAGAATTGGCATAAGGCTCTCCCGTGCATGACCATGTTTGTCGGACAATTCCTTAACTAGATTTCCTACTTGGTACATATCTGTCTTATTTTTAGGTAATTAAATAATTTATTAATCATCAAAAACTATCTTTTAAAAGTGCTGTTAATTTAATAACAATACTTTTAAAACAAAATTACAAATGTCATTGTTGGTAATTTAGAATGAAACTAAAGAAAGAAAATGGGTTATTAAGTTAATGGGGCATTAACTTAATACTTTATTTACCTGAGAAGCTTTCCTGAATAAAAGTATTAACAGCTACCTTATCCTTATTTAGTTTTCACCACTTGAATTGAACTCAATATAGTAATATTTTTTACATTAGAATAATCATACTGATAAAGACCGTCCTCCCCAATCAGAACAAGTACCTTTCCGATCGGGATAACATCAAAAGCCTGGATTGAAGGATAAGTATAGATAAGATACTCCGCTTCCGCTTACTTCTGATGATACGCTAAATGAGTTAGCTTTATCCATCAAAGCAAATCCCCCCCTATAATAGATCGGATATGGATTCGGATTATTTTCAACCCTTTCCTTTATTGTTTTCAATTCCCAGTCGCGAACAACACCTTTATCTCTGTCGACATAAGCTGTCGGTAAATCTGTTTTAGTTGCAGGTACTGTATAAGGCAGAATATCAATTACTCTCCCTACCTCATGAATATCATCAATATTCTGAACATCAAGGACAACAAGATCGACATAACTGTCAGCGTACATAATATTACCCGAAATAGAAATATCAACAACCCCCGGCAATTTTACAAAAGCTTTCTTTACAGGCGAAGCCGGATTAGCGTTGTCATAAACATGAATTCCTTCTAATTCCTCAACAATAAAGATGTAATTATCCTTAAAATAGATCTTTCCAGGATTCTTCAGATCAACATTCTGAACTTCTGTAACACTGGAACGTAAATCTTTATATGACAAATAGACGGGTGCATAACCCTTGAATTCCTTATAAGTTGAATCTTCACAGGACATGAAGAAAACTGAAAACAAAGCAAGAAGTACAATAATTGGAATGATTTTTGCTTTCATTAGAGTTAGATTTAGTTAATTTTATTAAACAAAAATCATGCTAAACTTACGACCTACCTAACCTAAAATACAATGAAAAAACTCTTATTATTAGTTATAATACTGATATTCACCGTAATTACGGTGTCTGCACAAAAAAAGAAAGATGTTCTTTATCTGAAAAACGGAAGCATCATCTACGGTAAACTGATGGAGGCAAATGACAATCAGTACACTATTAAGACTCCTGATGGCAGCATTTTTATTTTTTCCTCAACTGAAGTTGTGAAATTTGTAAATGAAACACCTCAATATGACGGAAGGAAAAAGCGAGGAGCTGGATTTGCCATGGAAGGGGGATTTCTTGTCGGTGCACAGAGTTCACAGTATAAAGCTCCTTTCAGTTTCAACATTATCGGAAATATGACCCTAAATACAAGAAATATATTTGGAATAGGATCGGGCGTTGAATATCTTGGACAACCATTTACTCCTCTTTTTCTTGAATACAAGTATCTATTTTCTGACAAGAAAACGACCCCGTTTATATTTTTCAGAGGCGGAAGATTATTTCATCTTCGTGAAGAAAGCAAGACAGACTATTACACTTATCCTCAGTATAATTACACTAAGTCCTACTCTGGTGGAGGCACATTTACACTAGGAACAGGAATTTCCTGGGCAAAAGAATATGGCGAAACATATCTCAGCTTTGCTTATAGAAATGCCCACACCAGTTATTCACAAAATAACAATAACCAAGTACGTGAGACATTCAGGTTCGATTATAACAGGTTAGAGATAAAATTCGGTTTCAGGTTTTAAGGAGAAACATGGATTACCAGACAAATTTAAAAACCCTGAAACCGGACAAGGAGTTCTTTATTGGAATTGATTCGGACGGATGTGTATTTGACTCAATGGAAGTAAAGCAGAAGGAATTCTTCATACCAATTGCATTAAAATATTTCGACCTGTATGGAATTTCAAAAATATTACGCGAGACATGGGAATTTGTAAACCTTTATTCCATTTACAGAGGGGGCAACAGATTTACCTCAATAATAAAAGTCTTTGAACTGCTTAGTGCAAGGAAAGAGATAAAAGATACAGGTTATAAATTGCCCGATCTTACTTCCTTGAAGGAGTGGGTAAATACCGAGACAAAACTGGGTAATGTCAACCTTCGCAAATATTTTGAATCTAATTATGACCCGAATCTTGAAAAGGTAGTCAGTTGGACTGAAGCAGTTAATAAGGATATAACCGATTGGCTTCGCAACATTCCACCTTTCAGATATGCGAAACAATCTCTTAACAAAATATCTACATTCGCCGATATAGTTGTAGTTTCTCAAACTCCACTGGAGGCTCTTGACAGGGAATGGAATGAGCATGGGCTGAAGAAATTTGCCAGTGCTATAGCGGGACAGGAACATGGAACCAAATCAGATCACATCGCACTGGCAGCAAAAGGCAAATATCCTGACAACAAAATACTTATGATCGGAGATGCCAAAGGAGATCTTGATGCAGCCAGGAATAATGGAATACTCTTCTATCCTATCATCCCGGGAAATGAAGAAATATCATGGGAACGATTTCTTAATGAAGGACTTGAAAAATTCAGAAAAGGCATATTTGCCGGGAGTTATGAAAAGGAACTACTAAGTGAGTTCGTAAAATCATTGCCGGATAAGCCACCATGGCAAGAATAAACAGCCATCGGCAGGTAGTTTAGACTTTTCAGGTTAAGAACACGAAAAGATTATGTTTTTTTCTCTCGAAGAATAATTATATTTTTGTTGATATTAAATGACACTTTAATTTAAAGTTAAATGAATATTGATATTAACCAAAGAGCTGCTGACAACATACGTATTCTTTCAATGTCGATGGTGGAAAAATCCAAATCAGGGCACCCGGGAGGTGCAATGGGAGGCGCCGATTTTATTCATGTTCTTTTCTCCGAGTTCCTGAATTTTGATCCAAAAGATCCATCATGGATTAATCGTGACCGATTCTTCCTCGATCCCGGACACATGTCGCCAATGCTCTATTCAATACTTACGTTGACCGGTCATTTTACGACTGAGGAACTGAAAAATTTCCGCCAATGGGGCAGTCCTACCCCCGGTCATCCGGAGCTTGACATTCTGAGAGGGATTGAAAACACTTCTGGTCCCCTCGGACAGGGGCATACTAATGCAGTTGGTGCTGCAATTGCAGAAAGGTTTCTTGCAGCCAGGTTCGGCGAATTATTTGGTCATAAAATATTTACCTATATCTCAGATGGAGGGGTTCAGGAGGAGATATCACAAGGAGCGGGCCGTCTGGCTGGTTTTCTTGGTCTGGGCAATCTGATAATGTTTTATGATTCAAATGACATTCAGCTTTCAACTGAAACCAACGCTGTTACAGCTGAAGATACAGGAATGAAATATGCAGCATGGGGGTGGAATGTTATTAAAATTGACGGAAATGATCAGAACCAGATCAGAATAGCACTCAATTCTGCAATCAATCAGAAGATTAAACCCACTATAATTATAGGTAAAACAATCATGGGCAAAGGTCTTCTTGATAATGAAGGAAAGAGCTTTGAAAGAAAAACCTCAACTCATGGAATGCCTGTAAGTGAGGCCGGTGGGTCTTTTGAAAAGTCTCTTGTAAATCTCGGTGGAAATATTGCAGATCCTTTCATGATCTTTCCGGAAGTTAAAGAACACTATGGGTGGGTACTTGAAAAGAAGGCCAAAACAGCTTCAGAATGGAAAAAAGCCAAAGATAAATGGGCATCTGACAACAGGGACCAGGATAAGAAACTTATCGCCTTTTATTCGGGTGAATATCCGGAGATTGACTATAAGTCTATTATTCAAAAGGAAGGATCTGCTACCAGAGCTGCTTCTGCAACAGTTTTAGGTGTGCTTGCAAAAAAAATTGATAATATGATTGTGGCATCAGCCGACCTTTCAAACTCCGATAAAACAGATGGTTTCCTAAAAAACACTCATGCCTTCACAAGGGGTGATTTCACGGGAGCTTTTCTTCAGGCAGGGGTTTCTGAACTTACAATGGCAGCAGTTATGAATGGGATGGCTCTTCATGGTGGTATAATACCGGCTTGTGCTACGTTCTTTGTATTCTCCGATTACATGAAACCGGCAGTAAGGTTGGCCTGTCTGATGGGATTACCCGTTAAATTCATCTGGACTCACGATGCTTTCCGGGTAGGAGAAGATGGACCCACTCATCAACCAGTTGAACAGGAAGCACAATTGCGACTTATGGAGCATATTAAAAACCATCGTGGGGAGAATAGTATGCTGGTATTAAGACCGGCAGATTCCGCTGAGACAATTGTTGCCTGGAAAATGGCGCTGGAGAATAAAAAGACACCAACAGCTCTGATCCTTTCAAGACAGAATATTAAAGATCTTCCATCAACAGAGAACAACAGGCTGACTGAAGCATTACAAGCTGAAAAAGGCGCCTATATTGTTCAGGATTGTAAGGAGAAACCCGATATCATTCTTATTGCAAGTGGTTCGGAGGTAGCCACTCTCGTGGAAGGAGCTCAGCTTTTAAAAAATGACAAGCTGAATGTCAGAATTATTTCTGCTCCGTCTGAAGGACTTTTCAGGAATCAATCGGATAAGTATAAGAAAGCAATAATACCTGATGACGTTCCAATATTTGGTCTTACTGCCGGACTATCAGTTACATTGCAAGGACTAGTCGGGCCGAAGGGAGTTATTTGGGGAATGAATAGTTTTGGCTTTTCAGCACCGTATAAGATTCTCGATGAAAAATTAGGATTCACAGCTGATAATGTTTACAAACAGGTAAAGGAGTATCTGGCCAGGGTAAAAGGTTAAGGTTAAGGTTCTATCTTCATCGCCTGCCATTGCATAAGCAGTTATGATTGTTTCCGGTCAAAGACGATTCACCACCTTTTTTACAGGAACTGTGAGAAAGAAACATGACCCGACCCCTGGTTCTGATTCAAGCCTGATCATTCCACCGATTGCTTCTGACATCCCCTGTGCAATAGGCAATCCAAGTCCGCTTCCTTCAATCACTTTGTAGGGTCCCTGATTTCCTTTTACAAAGCGGTCAAAAATAGTGTTAAATGAATCCTGATTTATTCCAATTCCTGTGTCTTTTACATAAAACTCCAGTTCCTCAGCATTGCTGCTAAAACCAAAATGTATGCTTCCTTTTTCAGTAAACTTGATTGCATTATCCATAAAATGTGATAGAATTTTATGGCATATTTCCGGGTCCGAGTGGATACTATAATCATTTGGGTTTTCGTGATTATCTAAAAATAATCCGAGCTTTCTGATAAGACATGCATGTTCAAAATTATTAAAGATTCTTTTGAGAATCAGGGAAGGATCAAAATCCTTCTCATTGACTGAGAGACTCCCGGATGTTATCAGGGAGATATCCATATAGTTTGAAATTGTATTTAGCAACCGGTTACTGCTTTCAAAAAGCATTTTCAGCGAATCTTTTTTCTCTGTCTCTGACAAATTATTCATAGAAATAATCTCCGCAAAACCAAGAATACCGTTCAAAGGAGTACGAACTTCATGGGAGATATTATTCAGAAATTCTGTCTTAAGCCTATCGCTGATTTCGGCTTTTTCTTTAGCAAGTTTAAGAGCCTCAATTACATTTTTACGGTCAGTAATATCGTGCATGCTACCAATAATTTTCCCCGGTTGCCCGTTAACATCTAAGACGAGCTTAGCTGAAATGGAACATGGGACGAGGGAACCATCTCGATTTTTAAGAGTGACTTCAAAATCAGTAACAGCTCCTTTGGTGGTTAAAGCGTCAAGGATAAGTTGTCTCTCTTTGGGTTCCGAATAGAAATCGAACATAGACATTCCTATGAGATCACTTATCTGATATTGTCCTTTGGACATTATTCTGATAGAAGGACTGACTTCAAGAATCGTTCCATTGGCTGTTGTCTCATAATACAAGTCCTGTACATTTTCAAAAATACCACGGTACTTTTCTTCACTTTCTTTTAATGCCTTCTCTCCCTGTACGCGCTCAGTGATGTCAGTAATAAAGCCTTCCAGAAACTCCAGCTTACCGTCCATATTAAATACCCCTTCGCCCTTTTCCCATACCCAGCGTAATTCTCCTCTTTTGGTTAAAATTCTATATGTGTATTGAAAATGTTTTTTGGCTTTTATTGCTATCTGCACGTTTGCCCATATATTATCCCGATCATCCTTATGAATAAGATCACTATAAGAAATCATACTGTTATTAAGTAAGTCTTCAGGTGAGTAGCCCGTTAATTCTCTTGTGCCTTCACTCATGAACTCCATAGTCCAGTTCTTATCGTTCCGGCATCTGTAAACTATACCCTGAAGATTACCCATAAGCGTGCTCATTGCTTTGTTGGTCCTGGCAAGTTCATCCTCAGCCTTTTTTCTAACAGTAATATCCAGAACAGTAAATGTGACTCCTTTTGTATGATCATTTTTATCAAGAGGCGCTGAACTAAGAATTACATTAAGTATTTTACCGTCTTTGCATTTAAACGATGTTTCAACCGATCCTGTACCTTTTTCTGCAATCTGCTGGTATTTATATTTCCCGGCACTTATAAATTCCTCTCTGGATGAATATATAATCTCTGAAGATTTTCCTATTAATTCCCTCCTGGTATATCCGGTCATACTGCAGAAAGAATCGTTTACTTCAATCATAACCCTGTTAACCACAAGTCCGATTCCGATTGGAGTAGCGCTGAATATGCTCTGGAGTTTCTCCTCGTTATCCATTAAAAGCAGTTCGGAAGCTCTTTTTTCCTTATCTTTCAATACTTGGTCCAGAGCCTCTTTTACTGCAAATGATAATCTTGTCAGGTGGTCTTTGATAACATAATCATAGGCACCAGCCTTGATACATTCAACTGCGGTCTCTTCATTTAAAGATACGGTATAAAGAATGAATGGTATTTCCGGGTTGTATGCTTTAGTTTCCTTAAGAGCTTGTAGCCCGTTAAATGCAGTCATCATAAAATCAGAAATGATCAGATCGGGTTTGAATTCCTTAAGTGCTTTTACCAGATCAATCTTTGTGCAGACAGTGGTATAATCAAACTTAAATTTCTCCTTCCTTAGTTCCCGGACAGCCAAATCAACATCTGAAGGTACTTCCTCTACAAAAAGAAATTTTAGAAGATTCTTTTGAATCATAATATGTTGTGTATATTATACTTATGTCTTTAACCTTTTGTCTTTTATCTTAAATTCTCCCAGGAATTGCAAAACTAAAAATGCTTCCTTTTCCAACTTCACTTTCAACCCTGATTTCGCCATTATGTTTTTCAATAAATTCTTTACAAAGAAGCAAACCCAAACCTGTACTGGGTTCACCATCAGTACCTTTTCTGCTGGTTTTTGCATTCAGAAGAAAAAGGTTGTATTTCAATTCAGGTGACATGCCAATTCCTGAATCAATGATCTTAATTTCAATAGATCGATCACTTTTTTTAATAGATGATACGATTACTTTGCCTCCAAAAGATGTAAATTTAACTGCGTTTGAAACTAGGTTCCGGATAATGGTTTCAAGCATGTGGGAGTCTGCATATAACTCTAAATCATCAGGAAGAGAAAGGCTTATATTAATTTCCTTCTTTCGTGCTGATTCTTTTAACACTTCAAGGCATTGTACAATTATTTGTTTCACATTAATTATTTCAGGACTAAAATCCATCAACCCCCGTTTAAACCTCGACCATTCAAGAAGGTTTTCGAGTAGTCCATAAATGTTGGTAGCAGATTCCCGCATACTTATTGTAATCTCTTTTATATCTTCCAGCGACATGTTCTGAATTTCTTCTGACAATATTTGGGTAGCGCCAAGGAAGGCGCTTAACGGGCCTTTCAGATCGTGAGCAAGGATTGAAAAAAATTTATCTTTTTCTGCATTTATGGTTTGCAGCAGTTCGTTTTTAAGTTTTATTTCTTCTTCGGCCAGTTTACGGTCGGTGATGTCTTCAAATATCCCAAGCACTCCCACTATCTGATCATTCGCATCACGATATGGAACTTTGTTAACATGAGTCCATCGCTCTTGATTTGAAATCGAATATTTTTCTTCAAATTCTTTTTGAATACCTCCTGATATAATATTTTGATCATCGCTGCGATATTTTTCGGCTAATTCACGTGGGAAAAAAGCAAAGTCGTCTTTACCCACAATCTCTTTCGGATCTATTCCTAAATCCCTTGAATAAATGTCATTACATAATATATATTTTGAATCATGATCTTTAATAAAAATTCGTTGAGGAAGGTGCTTGATTAAAGTCCGGTTTAGGATTTCACTTTTTACCAACTCCTCTTCCGCCAGCTTCGACTTGGTTATGTCTCTTGAAATTCCAAATGTACCGATGATCTTTCCAGTATTATCATGAAGAGGCATTTTGATAGCTGAGAACCATGCATCAGAGTAATCCTTCCTTCTGAGTTTTTCTTCCTTTTGGATAGGTTGTCCGGTTTTTATTACTTTCTGTTCATCCTCAAATGCTTGCCGGGCAGCCGTTTCAGCAAAAAAATCAAAATCCGACTTGCCAATTACCTTTTTTGGATCATCTAATCCAAATGAAAGTGCATGAGATCTGTTAGTTCTGAGAAACCTGCTTTCCAGATCTTTGAAATAGATATGGTCAGGAAGGTTATCCATAAGATTACGCATCATAGATTGCTCCTGAATCAACATTAATTCAGACATTTTACGCTCCAGAATCGATTGTTGAAGTTGACTATTATGATATGCTTTTGACGATATCTCATTGGCAAAGGCAAATAACATCTGAGCCACTTTTTCAAACTTCTCCCTTGACATTACCGGTACTTCTTGCAAGGCATTCATAAAGTCTTCCGGATCAGATCCTATATCATTTGCATATTGACGCATTAATTTAGGATCCATCCCGTCATTCTTAACCTGACCAATTAACCAGTTGGCAATATGTTTACCCCCCACAATAATACTTGCACCAGCGTCCCATAAACCACCGCTTAGACATGGCTGTATATTAGGACCTGAAGGATTAGGTTTGCCGATTTCAGCATCGGATTTGAAGCAGTTTGTTCGCCCAATATCTGTTTTCCTTATTATGTCATTGCATAATCTGCAGAAATTACTCGGCCGGGTAATAGGGGTACCTTCAGGATATGTGATAATTGATCCAACCCCGGTAGCGTCGGCAAATAGATCCTGAATCCGTTGAATGTTATCTATATCGAATAGATCGGAAAACTGAATATCTGTTATTGTTACATTATTCTTTTGCATCATTTTTCATTTAACTATCTATTGGTTCTCTGAATATTTTACCAAAATAGTTCTGCTTCAAAAGCTTAAAATGCATCAATTCTTAATTTGCGGTAAAGTAAAAGTAAAGACACTCCCTTTGTCTTGTTCACTCTCAACCCAAATCTTACCACCATGTTTTTCAATGAATTCTTTACTGAGCAGCAAACCAATCCCTGTACTTGGCTCACCTTCTGTTCCTTTCCTGCTGGTCTTTTCACTTAAATGGAAAAGTTTGTTTTTTAGCTCTGGTGTCATTCCAATTCCTGAATCTGTAATCTTTACTTCAATTGATTTCTCACTATTATTCAAAGCGGACACGTTTACCTTACCTCCCTGAGGAGTAAATTTCAATGCATTTGAAACCAGGTTACGGATAAGTGTATCAAACATATGATTATCAGCAAAAATCACTACTCCGTCATCGATGGAAACTGATATTTTAATATGCTTTTTTCTGGCAGATTCTGACAGTACACTTATACATTCATCGATTTTTTTCTTCAGATTCAGCTTTTCAGGAACGAAATCCATTCCCCCACGTTTAAGTCTTGACCATTCAAGAAGGTTTTCCAGCAGGTTGTAGATATTTGTAGCCGATATTTTCATACTCCCGGTAATATCTTTAATCTCCGCAATGCTCATTGTCTGAATCTCTTCAGTTATAATCTGAGTAGCAGCAACAAATGCGCTTAGCGGGCCCCTGAGGTCATGAGCAATTATTGAGAAGAATTTATCCTTTTCTGCATTAAGAGCCAGAAGCAACTCATTCTTCAGACCAATTTCTTCTTCTGCTTTTTTTCGTTCAATAGCCATTGCAATCTGGCTTCCTACCGAGACAAGGAATCGTACATCGTTTTCCGAATAAACATTTTCCTTTTCATAATGCTGGAGTACTAATACCCCGATGACTTTTGAAGGTGTTTGCAGAGGTATTCCAATCCATGACGGTGAATTAGAACCAACGAGTTCGACTTCACCCAGTTCTACCAAATAGTCGAATTTTTGCTGTGTTAAAAGAAGTGGTTTAACTGTTCGAAAGACATAGGCGGAACAACTCTTACCCATCAGGTTAGGCAAAGGGGTTGTATCAACCTTATCAACAAAATAAGGAAAGCTGAAGAGTTCAGTTATTGGATTGAAGAGAGCTACAAAGAAATTCTCTGAATATACAATCTTTCCGAGTGACAGATGAATCAGTTTTAAAAGCTCGTCGAGATTGGAGGTTGAAGTTATACCCTGTGAAATCTCATAATTTATCAGGTTTTCCAACTCCGTTCTTTTCCGTCGGGTTATATCACGGACTATACCGGTAAAAAATTTACCTTCTGAGGTCTCCCATCCGGATAATGAAAGTTCGATAGGAAAAGTATTCCCTTTATTATTTAATCCAAGTAATTCAACCGTCCTGTCTGCCAGCGGCTTCATACCTCTCATTTCTAAAAGTACTTTCGGTTTGATGTGTTTATTCAAATACTCATCAGGAATAACAAGATTTAAGGATTGTCCGAGGATCTCCTGTTCTTTATAGCCAAACATAATTTCTGCTCCCCTGTTCCATCCCTGTATATTTCCCTTATTATCAATGGTAATGATAGCATCGTTTGCAGACTGAGCCACTGATCTGAATCTCTCTTCGCTATGTTTTAGATCCTCTTCAGTTTTTTTCCTTTCCGTTATTTCCCTTGATATTCCAAATGTACCAATAATATTTCCGTTATTATCAAGAAGAGGCATTTTCATTGCTGAAAACCAGGCATCAGAGCGATCCTTCCTGGTTAGCTTTTCTTCCTTTAGAATCGGTTGTCCTGTTCTGATAATTTTCTGTTCATCATCATAAGCCTGGCGGGCTGCCTGTTCAGTAAAAAAATCAAAGTCTGACTTACCAATTACCTGCACAGGATCCTCTAATCCGAACGAAAGCGCATGAGATCTGTTAGTTCTGATAAATCTGCTTTCGATATCTTTAAAATATACGTGGTCGGTCAGGTTATTCATCAGCGCATTAATCAGGAATTGCTCTTTTGCTAAAGCTTCTTCAGCCCTCTTTCTAATAGTAATATCTCTGGCAACTGTAAGAATATGTGATACCCCATCAAGTTCAATCAAGGATGCCGATAATAATCCATACACAATAATTCCTTCCTTAGAGAGAAATTTAGCTTCAAAGTTTTTAGCTATCTTTTTAGCCATAACTTCCTTTACAAGATTCGTGCGATCATCAGGGTTAACCCATATATCCATCTCAACTGAAGTTTTACCTAAAGTATCCTTCTCAGTATAGCCAAGTATCCTCGTGAAACCCTCATTAACAGAAACATACATTCCATCTGATAGTCGGTTTATATTAATCGCATCAGGACTGGTCATATAGGCTATCCGAAATTTTTCCTCACTCTTAATTATGTCTTCTTTCACCTCTCTGAGTTCAGAGATCTCTTTCTCATATAATTCTTTCATTGAATTATATTTATTATGTAAATCTCTCAGCTCTTTGAAAAGTTCCTCCCTTGTTGTTTCCTCACTATTCATACAATTTCTCCTTTTTTGCGGTAAATCACAAGATACGAATTTTCATGTATTTCAGTTGATTTTATAAATGTTCCAATAGAGTTATTATTAATTGTTGAAATGTTGAAAAATTTTCTCACTACATTTGCCGCAACAAATAAAAAAAAATGCAATACGATATTAAACCCGGGATCAAAGGTCTGATCTTTGATCTCGACGGAACACTCGCCGATACAATGCCATCTCACTTTAAAGGGTGGCGAAAAGCATGTCAGAAATTTGGCGCCGATATTGATACGGCTTTTCTCAGGAAACACACAGGTACGCCCGGGTGGATAATTGCTGACGAGATCATTAAAAAATGTAAACTAAGAGGAACTGTCACCATCGAACAGATACTGGCTGAAAAGCTTATCGAATTCTATAAAGATCAGGATAGTGTTAAACCAATCATTCCCGTTGTTGAGATTGTAAAAAAATATTTTGGAAAACTACCGATGGCTGTTGGAACGGGTGGCCACAGGGAAGCCGTCGAGAGAACTCTGGAGGTTACTGATCTACGGAAATATTTTGATATTATTATAACGGCGAACGATGTGGATAATTTCAAGCCCCATCCTGAGACATTTCTCAAATGCGCAGCCCTTATGAATATTGAACCGGAATTAGTTGAAGTCTTTGAGGACGGAGACCTTGGCATTGAAGCTGCTAAGACTGCCGGAATGGTTGCCACAGACGTGAGACCATGGTATGATTCGAGCTGGTAATGGCTCAGGGCATAGGGACAGTGCAACAAAGCTGTCTGGGTTTGTCAAATTGTAAATAATAGATTTGCATCTAAGTTGCATGAAATTAGTATTATATTTGCAGTCGACAGAATATGAAAATTATTGCATTTATATTATCGGTTTATATCATATTGCTCATTGCAATGCCGTGTGTTGATGTACCTAATGACAATAATTTGCTCATATTAGAATTATCCAACCTTAAAACAGATAATCATCACAGTGATTCTAATATTTGTACACCTTTCTGCACTTGTGATTGCTGTATAACACCTGTTATTCAGCAAGATAATTCTATCCATCTTGATTGTTTCAATTATACTTACAGAAAGTATTCAGAGTTTTCTGAATCATATACTTTCTCTCTATTTGCCTATATCTGGCAACCCCCAAAACTTAGTTAGTACTCCCTCTTGAAATTGACTGATTTCTAACTGATTCTTGTCAGTTCTGATTTCTATTATATATCACGAAGAATTTAATAATTATTCAGATCCACTTTGGGTACAGACGAAATTTTGCAAAATATTACTAGACAAATAAATAATTCATTTTAGACATGATTAATAGAATAATCTCATTTTCAATTAAGAATAAATTCATTATCGGGTTATTCATTTTTGCTTTGATCGGCTGGGGAACATACTCCTTAATGAAATTGCCAATTGATGCCATTCCGGATATTACAAATAACCAGGTGCAGGTCATTTCACTGGCTCCATCATTAGCAGTTCAGGAGGTAGAAAGTTTCATTACAGCTCCTATTGAAGTTGCAGTCGCCAATATTCCTGATATAATTGAACTCCGATCTATTTCACGATTAGGGTTATCTGTAATTACCATTGTATTTGAAGACGGGGTGGATATATATTGGGCAAGGCAGCAACTTAGCGAGAGATTGAAAGAAGCTGAAGAGACTATACCTTCAGGCCTTGCTCAGATTTCGCTTGCTCCCATATCTACTGGATTAGGTGAAATATTTCAATATCGTCTGGCAGTTGAAAAAGGTCATGAAAAAGAATTCAATCCTATGGAGCTCAGAACAATTCAGGATTGGGTTGTACGACGTGAAATGCTTGGAACAGTGGGGGTGGCTGATATAAACAGTTATGGTGGTTTTGTAAAACAGTACGAAATTGCTGTGAATCCTGAGAGACTAAGGGGTATGAAACTGACTCTGACAGATATTTTCACTGCTCTTGAAAAAAATAATGAAAATACCGGCAGCGCATATATTGATAAAAATCCAACTGCTTACTTTATAAGGGGAATAGGATTGGTTAAGTCTCTTGAAGATATTGAAAAGATTGTTGTCAGGACAACTGATTCAGGAGTTCCGGTACTGATAAGAGACATTGCAACAGTACAGTTTGGCAGCGCTACGAGATATGGAGCCTTAATTGTAGATACAACCGAAGCTGTAGGAGGTGTGGTAATGATGCTTAAAGGTGCAAATGCTCATGAGGTAATTGCGAACGTTGAAACCCGTATTAAATCAATTCAAAAGTCATTACCAGGAGAGGTAAAGATTGAGCCGTTTCTTAATCGCTCGGATCTTGTAGGACGTGCGATAAGTACCGTTTCAAGAAACCTGATTGAAGGTGCACTAATTGTAGTTTTCATTCTGGTCTTATTGCTTGGAAATATACGTGCAGGGCTTATTGTGGCTTCTGTAATTCCGTTGGCAATGCTTTTTGCTGTTTCCATGATGAACCTGTTTGGAGTCTCCGGAAACCTGATGAGTCTCGGGGCAATCGACTTCGGACTGATAGTTGATGGTGCAGTGATTATTGTAGAAAGCGTAGTTCATCGGATTTCTATGAGCAAACATCACCACACAGGTATTACAAAGTTGAACCAGGAGCAGATGGATGAAAATGTACTTGCTTCGGCAAAACAAATGATGAGTTCGGCAACTTTCGGGCAGATAATAATATTGATAGTTTATCTTCCGATAATGGCTCTCGTAGGTATCGAAGGAAAAATGTTCCGTCCAATGGCACAGGTGGTTACTTTTGCACTGATTGGCGCAGCAATTCTTTCCCTCACGTATGTACCGATGGCTTCAGCTTTATTCCTGAGTAAGAATACAAGCCATAAACCAAATTTTTCTGACAGGTTACTGGATTGGTTACGTAAAGCATTTAATCCTGCAATAGCATTTGCTTTGAAAAGAAAAGTTCTGGTTTCGATAGGTTCTGTTGGGCTGTTCCTTTTCAGTCTGGTGTTATTCAGCCGTTTGGGTGGTGAATTCATTCCCCAACTCGAAGAAGGTGACCTGGCCGCAGGTGTAATAACTCTTCAGGGCGGATCACTGACAAACACAGTCGACCAGGTTATTAAGGCTAATAAAATACTTCTTGAAAATTTTCCCGAAATAAAACATACAGTTTGTAAGATAGGTGCAGGGGAGATCCCGACTGACCCTACTCCCATGGAGACAGGCGATTACATTATTACATTAAAAGATAAAGACGAATGGGTGTCGGCTCAATCCCGGGAAGAACTGATTGTAAAAATGGAGGAAAAACTAATACCCCTTGCCGGAGTAAAATTTGAGTTTCTACAACCTATTCAGATGAGGTTTAATGAATTGCTCTCAGGTTCAAAACAAGACGTAGCTATTAAAATATTTGGAGATGACTTAGTTATCCTATCAGAAAAGGGTTCTGAGGTCGAAAAGGTAATTCAAACAATCGTGGGAGTTCAGGATATTAATGTTGAGAAAGTTACAGGTCTTGCCCAGATTCAGGTTGAATACAATCGTGATCGTCTTGCACAATATGGTCTTTCTATAGACGATGTAAACCAGGTATTACGTGCTGCTTTTGCCGGTAGCCAGGCAGGTGTTGTATTTGATGAAGAAAAGCGATTCGGACTGGTAGTTCGTTTGGACAAAGATTACAGACAGAGCCTTGATGATGTAAAGAATCTAACCGTTGCACTTCATGACGGACATCAGATACCATTTGACCAGGTGGCCGATATTTCAATTAAATCGGGTCCCGCCCAGGTTTCCAGGGAAAATACGAAGCGAAGAATAACTATAGGATTTAATGTCCGTAACCGTGATGTTCAAAGCATAATAAATGAAGTTACAGCTCAGATAGATCAGAAGATTAAATTGCCTGTCGGCTATTATGTTTCTTACGGAGGTCAGTTTAAAAATCTTGAAGCTGCACAGAAAAGGCTATCAATTGCAGTGCCCGTTGCATTGCTCCTGATTTTTGTATTGCTTTACTTTACATTCAATTCCGCAAAACAATCTCTCCTCATATTTACAGCTGTTCCAATGTCAGCCATCGGTGGGGTATTCGCACTTTGGATACGTGGCATGAATTTCTCAATATCGGCCGGTGTAGGTTTTATAGCACTTTTTGGTGTTGCCGTTCTTAACGGAATAGTACTGATTGCTGAGTTTAACCGGCTCGAAAAGGAAGGTGTTACGGATATTAAAGAGCGGGTAATTAAGGGACTTCGAACCAGATTGCGTCCGGTAATTATGACCGCAGCTGTTGCTTCACTCGGATTTCTGCCAATGGCTCTATCAACTTCTGCCGGAGCTGAGGTGCAAAAACCTCTGGCAACTGTGGTAATTGGCGGATTAATTACAGCAACATTGCTTACACTCCTTATTCTTCCCGTTTTTTACATCTTCTTTTCTTCAACTAAATTCAAATTCAGATTAAAAGGCAGATCCTCTAAAAAAATTGCAGCTATTTTCCTATTGGTTGGTGCAACATCACTTTTAAATATCATTAACGGACAGCAAGTTCGTGTAATTAATCTGCATGATGCAATTCAGATGGCATTGGATAGTAATCTTTCTGTAAAATCTGCAGCATTATCTGTAGATGTGCAAAAGGCTCTCAAAGGCGCTGCTCTCGATATTCCAAAGGCAGTCATTGACGGGCAATATGGACGATTCAACTCATATTCTATGGACAATAGTATTGCTGTTTCTCAATCATTTGCATTCCCTTCAGTGTATGTAAACCGATATAAACTGGCTACTGCAAATATTAAAAGCAGCGAATTACAATACCTTGGGTCCCGGCTTGAAATAGCCACACAGGTGAAACTGATTTACTGGCAATTTGTCTTCCTGTCATCAAAGCAAAAGTTGCTTATTTACCAGGATAGTCTTTATTCAGGATTTTTAAGGGCAGCCGAACTAAGAGCAAAAACCGGAGAAACCAACCGTCTGGAAATGATAACTGCGCGATCTCAGAGCCTTGAAATCAAAAACCAGTTGTTTCAGGTAACTTCTGATATCGCAATCAGTACCCGTAAACTTATGATTTTATTGAACAGCAAAACCACTTTAACACCATCAGTTATAGAAGTGCATCGATTCAACATTGCATTTAATACTGATAGCCTTTCTGTTGAACAGAATCCATTTCTGTCATACATAAATCAACAAGTAGAAATTTCACAAATTGCGAAAAAGCTGGAACGGAGTCAGATGTTGCCTGATCTGAATGTGGGCTATTTCAGTCAGACAATTATCGGAACCCAGGATGTTAAAGGGGTGCCACTAAGGTTCGGTAAAGAATCCAGATTCACTGGTATTCAGGCTGGTATTTCTGTTCCATTATGGTTTTCTCCTTATACATCACGGGCAAAGGCCGCAAAAATAACTGAAAATATAGCGAGGACAAATGCGGAGAATTTTACCAAATCAGTTTCCGGAAATTTTCAATCGCTGATTGATGAGTATAATAAATACAGTTCAAGTGTCGATTATTATGAAAATCAAGCTGTTCCTGAAGCTGATCTGATAATTGAACAGGCATCCCGTAGTTATAAGGCAGGAGCCTTAGATTACCTCGATTATATACTTACACTGAACAGGGCATTAGCAATCAGACAGAACTATCTTGATGCGCTTAATAGTCTTAATCAAACAATTATTGCAATTGAAGATATCACAGGTAAAATATTTTAAATTATAAATATCATGACAAAATTAAATTTCAAATTATCAATAATCATTGCAGGCCTCATTATTTCCTTAAACTCTTGTAATGTTGGGGATAGCAAACCAGTTGCAGCGGTCATAGTGACTGAAGTACTTCCCGAAGATATTGTTGAGTTACGTGATGATCAGATAAAGCTTGCTGGCATTCAGACCGGTTTAATTGAGATGCGATCGGTCAGTAATACTATTAAAGTTAATGGTATTGTTTCCGTTGCACCACAGAACCAGGCTACCGTAAGTGTGCCTTTGGGAGGATTTATTAAGAATACAACTCTTCTGCCTGGTGATGCCGTTATAAAGGGTCAGACCCTTGCAGTAATTGAAAATCAGGATTTCGTAGATATTCAACAGAATTATCTGGAGGCAAAAAACAAACTGGTATTTGCACAAGCAGAATATAAGCGTCATACAGATCTCTACAAGGACGATGTATATTCTGAGCAAAATGTTCAGCAGGTCACTGTTGAATATAAAAATCTCAAAGCATTAGTAAAGTCTCTGGAACAAAAGCTTTTTCTCATTGGCATTAATCCTGATCAACTCGGTGATGAAAACATCAGCAATAAAATCAATCTGGTGTCCCCTATCAAAGGTTATCTGAAAGCAGTTAATGTAAATATCGGGAAATATGTTTCACCAACTGATATCCTGTTCGAAATAGTGAACAGTGATAAGCTGTTTCTTGAACTTACACTGTTTGAAAAAGATGCTGATAAAGTGGCTTTAGGCCAGAAAATAAAGTTCTTTATTAATAATGAAACTGAAGTACATGAAGCTTCGATCTCGCAGACAGGTAAATCGGTTAGTGCGGATAAGACTTTCAGGGTTTATGGAACAGTTACTAGTGCCTGCAAAAATGTATTGCCAGGGATGTATGTAAATGCGTTAATTGAAGAATCGGATAAAAAAGTGACAGCGCTTCCTTCAGAGGCAATAGTAAGTTTCAATGACAAGGAATATATTTTTGTCTTCGAAAAAAATAAGGTAGAAGCAGGTAAAGCTATGACCGAATATCGGATTCTTGAGGTCAAAAAGGGTGTTACATCATCGGGGTATACTGAGATAACTCTTCCCGATGGTTTCGATTTGAATGCTGCAAAAATTGTTATAAAAGGAGCATATAACCTTCTATCGGCAAAGAAGAATGCCGGTGAAATGGCCTGTTAGCAGACCGGGAACAACGTACACGCTGATGTTAATTTTACTCTCGGAGCGCGCTATCGTGAAGTATTTATGGCGTAATTAGCGCTCTCCTGAATATAGATTAATAGTTATACCAGTATCTTTGTAGTAAGATTTGTTATACTTGTCTTGATAGCATCAAATGGCATTCCGTCTTTTGTGCTGTCCTGCTCTACAAACATATATTTCATACCTGCAAGATTTTTGGCAGCAAGAATTTCCTTGAAGTTTATCAAACCTTCACCAACAGGAGCAAAATCATTACTTGCAGTTTTAAAGAATGGCGCCTCTTTGGTATACATGTCTTTAATATGGAAAAGCTGGAATCTACCAGGGTATTTCTTGAAAAGATCAACTGGGTTTATCCCGGCTTTAATTGCCCAGAAAAGATCAAGTTCCATTGTCGTGACGTCTTTGTCCATTTCTGTAAGAAAGATATCGAAATAGGGAACTTTCCCTTCTATAGTATCGAATTCAAAATTATGATTATGGTATCCGAACCGGACACCACTTGCTTTCATGATCTTTCCTACTTTATTCCATTGGGCAACCATTTTCTGATAGCCGGCAATAGTTTTGCGATCTTCATCAGCTACGTAGGGTTGCATGCAATACTTAGCGCCAAGTTTTGCATGGTCTTCTGCCATTTTTTTAGCTTCCTCAGTTGTAATTCCCTTAGGATTAACCCCTGCATGACTACTGATGACTTCCATACCAAGATCATTTACCATTTTTTTGAATTCACCAGGCAGATAACCATAAAATTTCCCATTTGAATAACTGGCAAGTTCGAGATACTTAAATCCGATATCTGAAACCTTTTTCAATGAGCCCGGAACATCTTTTCCCATGGCATCGCGTATAGTATATAACTGTAACCCGATTCCGAAGGTCTTTGGGTCAACCGCTTTTGAATCCGATACAGGTGTTCCAATAGTTTTCCAGTCGCTCTTTGAAATAACAAGTGCTCCTAAAGCGCCTGTTGCAGATAGCCTTAGGAAATCCCTTCTTGATTGTTTTGTTTTCATGGCAATGAAAATAAATATTTAAAATAAAAAATTATTGATCCTGCTGTAATAGAAAAATCAAAGAATAAAAGTAATACTTAAAAGGCAAAAGACAAAATGCAAAGACTACAAGACTTAAAGACCTAAAGACTTAAAGACTTAAAGACTCTATAGACTTAAAGACTTTATGAACTATCCATTTTATCTTGTTACTTTTGTTTTTTTCTACAATAATAATCTCTTGATGCAGCTTATCAATACTTCCGACGGTTCACATACTATTTATGTTCCTGAAATAGATGAGCACTATCATTCAGTACACGGTGCTGTTCAGGAATCAACTTTTATTTTCATTAATAACGGCTTCGAAGTTTGTAAAGCCGATCCGGTATTTATTCTTGAAATCGGCTTCGGTACCGGACTAAATGCCCTGTTGACTGCTATCAGAAGCAGTTCTGGCACAAGAGAAGTCTATTATACTTCAATTGAAAAATATCCGCTAAGTAATGAAATGGTCAATTCACTGAATCATTTTAAATTTGCAGGTGAAAATGGAAAGAAAATTTATCAACTTATACATTCAGCACCCTGGAATGAAAGCGTGAATATCTGTAATAATTTCAGTTTAAATAAAATAAAAAGTGATTTTACCAAAATTCAACTTCCAGGCAGGTATGATCTGGTCTATTTTGATGCATTCGGTCCGGATAAACAACCTGAAATGTGGACAAGGGATATGTTCACTGGAATTGCAGCGGTTACAAATAAAAATGGTATTCTTGTTACCTATTCAGCTAAAGGTGAAGTGAAACGAAGTCTTAAAGCCTGTGGATATGAGGTAACGTTGCTTCCAGGTCCTCCGGGAAAAAGACAGATGATCCGGGCAGTTAAAATTTAAAAATATTTTTTAGATGGCTTTTTTTCTTTCCTTAAAGTATTATCTTAGCGGAAATTTTAAATTTAAAAATGTAATATATGAAAATCAAGGGATTAATTGTTTTGACCGGTATAATAGCTTTAATGCTTGGCTCTTGCGGAAAGAGTTCTCTTAAAAATGCAAACCTTAAGAGTAAAGAAGATTCACTATCCTATGCTTTCGGGATTGTAAATTATAACGCACTGACTACAGATAGTCTGATTCTCAATCCTATGATTGTTGCAAAAGCAATGATGGATGGGAAAGCTGGAAAGGCAGCGATGGCTGATGACATTGCACGTTCTTATATAATGGTTTTCATCAATAAACGTGAGGGTCTAAAGGCAACAAAAAAGGCAGCAGTCGACAAAGTACAGTATAAAGATTATATTGAACAAAATGAGGCATTTCTGGCTAAGAATAAAGAAAAAGCCGGAGTAACAACAACTGCCAGTGGACTACAGTATGAGGTAATTAAGATGGGTTCTGGTCCAAAACCGACAGCTCAGAATACAGTAAAAGTTCATTATGTAGGAACTCTCATTGATGGTGTAGAATTTGACTCTTCCATTAAAAGAGGTCAACCTGCAACATTTCCTGTTTCTGGCGTTATTCCCGGCTGGACTGAAGCACTTCAGCTGATGCCTGTTGGGTCAAAATTCAAACTCTGTATTCCTTCAGCAATCGCTTATGGAGCTGTGGGTCAAGGTGAACTTCTTAAACCATATTCAACACTTGTATTCGAAGTTGAACTTCTTGAAATTGTAAAGTAATATGACTACCGCAGAAATACAAACTCCTAAAGGGACCATGATGGTTAGCTTCTTTGAAAAAGACGCTCCCGGTACCGTGGAGAACTTTATTTCACTAGCGAAGAAGGGGTACTACGACGGACTAGCCTTTCACAGGGTTATTCCTGATTTTGTTATTCAGGGAGGTTGCCCGCTATCAAAAGACATGAGCGATCCAAGTGTAGGAACCGGTGGTCCGGGTTATCAGATAAAGTGTGAATTAACCGGAGATAATCAATATCACGATAAAGGAGTTCTCTCAATGGCACACTCAGGAAGAAATACCGGAGGATCGCAGTTTTTTATATGCCATAGCCGTTCTAATACAAAACATCTCGACAGACAACATACCTGTTTCGGAAAAGTATTTGAAGGGCTTGATGTTATTGATAAAATCCGTCAGGGTGACAAAATTGAAAAAATAGTTATTCACGAAGAATAAATTGAAATGGCATTCGAAATCACAGGAAAAATAATAGATATATCTCCTGTAAATCAGGTAAGCGACAAATTTAAAAAACGCGAGTTTGTCATCGAGAAAAAGGAAACAGGCGGTGCAGCTGTATTTATTGACTACATCAAATTCCAGCTGATACAGGATAAGTGTGATCTTATCAATGAATCATACCTGAACGAAGATGTCAAGATATGGTTCAACCTCAAAGGGAACAAATGGGAACGGGAGGGTAAGATTAATTATTTTACCAACCTTGATGCCTGGAAGATAGAAAAAACATCTTCAGCAGTGAGAGATCAGAATGTTCCGACTCATACAACGCTTGAGGATATTCCTCCTGAAAATGACGAATTAAGTGATTTGCCATTCTAAAAAAATAAAGAGACTGAATTTTCAATTTGGTCTCTTTTTTTCTTTTTCCTATTTTAAATCAAAATTATGGAAATCAGACATTTCTTTATAATTTTTCTTTCAACTATCAGCCTTGGAAGCCAATCGCAGACTCCAATAAACCAAGTCCTTCTAAATCAACATCAAATCCTTCTCCCTTATGACAGAGTGATTCAACCTGCCGGTCTCCAAATCTATTTCGGCGACAAGTCGCTGGAAAACCATTCTCTCGATGCGGCTTTATCGCCTGATCATAAATGGCTTGCTGTCGAGGAGAGATATAGTATTGTTTTTATCAGTACTTCAGAAAAAAAAGTAATATTCATACTTGACAACGATACGCATGCTGATCTGCAGGGTGGAATGAACACCTATTCGGGCATCACCTGGCATATCGGGAACAAAGGCCCGGAGGTATATTGGAGTACAATCGGAAAGGGCAACCGTTCTTATGTTGTATCAGCAACCTGGGATGGTACAAAAGCTGTATTCGGAAGAATGCTGGAATACAAAACCACACCACCTTCCAGATTAGCTCTGCCGAATGAAATACTCATAACAAGAGAATCATCAAAAGAATACTTATACGTAATACTCAACGGAAATAATAAGGTAATAAAACAGGACTTCATAACAGGGGATACAGTCTGGACAGTTGATCCCGGCGTAGCGCCATACGGCCTTTCAATGGCTTCAGGGAAACTGTATGTAACCAACTGGGCGGGAAGAAATCCTGAAGCTGATGACAAAGATGTTGCTGGCGTACCATGGGGTTTCGCACGAGTTGATAACAAAACAGCAGGCGGAGCTACCAGGGAAGGAAGTGTTGCGATCATTAATATGGCAACCGGTAAAATAATCAAAGAACTTGTTGTTGGACTTCATCCAAACGAGATAATTTCTGACAAATCCGGAAAATTTGTCTACGTTACTAATTCTAACAGCGATAACGTCACGGTAATAAATACATTAAATGACAATATATCTGAAACAATAAGTGTAAGATTGCAGCCTGAAATTAACCCCTTTTTCGGTGATTCACCTAACGGTCTTTGCCTTTCACCAGATGGGAAAATACTGTATGTGGCAAACGGAATGGATAATGCACTTGCAGTCATTAAACTTGGGAAAAATGCAACAACCAAAGCTTCTTTATCCAACAGTTTTGTAAGCGGATTTATACCTACAGGAGCTTATCCTTCAGCAGTTTGCGTTCTGGAATCAGAATATTTATATGTATGCAATTTAGAAGCAGCCGGAGCCAGGGTGGCCCTGACAAACAAGGGTACCAGGAACCCCGCTTATAACTCGCATAACATGCTGGCTTCAATATCGGTGATCCGGGTCCCGGACAGTAAAACTCTTCGCGCCTATACCGATACGGTAATTGCAATAAATAATCTTTCAAGAGCAACCAGTGCCATGGAAAAACCAAGGGAATCAATCCGGCCAAAACCAATACCGGAAAGAATAGGGGAACCCTCAGTTTTTAAACATGTTGTTTATATAATAAAGGAAAACCGGACTTATGATCAGATTCTTGGAGATATGAAACAGGGCGATGGTGATCCGGGCTTATGTATATATGGATATGAAATTACCCCAAATACTCATAAGCTATCTGAAGAGTTTATGCTTCTTGATAATTTCCATGCATCGGGAAAATGTTCAGCCGAAGGACATCAATGGACAGATGCTTCAATTGTAACAGATTATATTGAAAAGAATATGAGAGCCTGGTTTAGAAGTTATGCACATGTACAGACCGATGCACTAGTTTATGCTCCAACCGGGTTTATTTGGGATAATGCAACGCGTAAAGGCAAATCTGTGCGGATATATGGAGAAGCCTCAGTGCCTGTTATGGATAAAAGCCTGAAATGGGCAGATGTTTATAAAAGATATATAAAGGGAGAAAAGGTTGAGTTTACTAATTATACAACCATTGAACCAGTGAAGAAGATCCTCAGTCAAACCTATCCCTCTTATGGGAATCATGAGTTCTCAGATATGATGAGAGCTGATGCATTAATCAAAGAATTAAATGATTATGAGTCTTCATCAGGGGACCAGCTTCCTGAATTGATGGTTGTTGCTCTACCGAATGACCATACTGCCGGAATGAGACCCGGAAGCCCTACCCCACGAGCAATGGTTGCTGATAATGATGCAGCTCTGGGACGGATTGTAGAGGCTTTTACAAAAAGCAGGTTTTGGGAAAATACCGTTATTTTTGTTGTTGAGGATGACTCCCAGGGCGGGTGGGATCATGTTTCCGCGTATCGTACTGTAAGCCTGGTTATCAGTCCATATTCAAGATTCAGAAGTGTAAATCATACTTATTACACACAGCCCTCAATGGTCAGGACGATTGAACAGATCCTTGGACTTCCACCAATGAATATTCAGGACGCTATAGCTAATTCGATGACCGATTGTTTCGGCGCCAACCCTGACATAACTCCATACAAAGCATTACCTGCTAATATTCCGATTGACGAGATGACCCCTCCGCTTACAAACCTGAATGGGAAAGCTCTGTATTTTGCAAAAAAGAGTATGCTCCCTGAATATGATGGTGTTGACACAGGCAATGACGATATGTTGAACAGGATTCTGTGGTTTGCAGCAAAAGGAAATACAGCTTATCCGTCAAAATTTGC